>JBGVNP010000157.1:0-20710 GCA_045125655.1 Eubacteriales bacterium
ACTAACCAAACGATTAAAAAAGTTTTTTGGTTACTTTTTCTCAAAAAAGTAACCGCCCGCCGCGCAGGCGAAAAAACGCCCTTTTCTTTTTGGGAACTTTTTCTTTGGGGCTACTTTCTCAAAGAAAAAGTGGATAAAAGACAAGCAGTCGCTATAGTTTGTGGCACTATTCTTAAACACCAAGACTCTTTAGCCGCTTTTCTTTGACGAAATAAGCGCAAAGAAAAGCTAACAAAAGAAACGCTGAATGCGCTCACGCCGCGCGGGCGCCACTCCGCGTGGAGCGACCGCTTTTGAAAAAGCGGTGCAAAACAATCGGTGGGCCAGTGCTAACAACGTGCTCGACAAATCAAAATTTATTCTCGTCACTTCCTCCTGATTTCTCAAATTTCGTTGAAAATGAAAAAAAAACTTGACAGATGAATAACTATTCATTATAATATAATAGACTAGGTATTTTTTGGTATATTTATATATATTAACACACATTAGGGAGCGTTTTTGTGAAGGAACTTTTTCAAAAAATATTCAAAAAAATGAGGGACGAGCTGTTTACCATTCCCAACATGCTCTCCATTCTCAGACTTTTGCTCATCCCCGTTATAGTTTATCTCTATTGCTTTAAGCACGACGTTCTTTGGACTTGCATCATGGTTGTCCTTTCGAGCTTTACTGATATAGTTGACGGATTTATTGCGAGAACATTTAATATGATCACCGATTTCGGTAAATTCCTTGATCCTCTGGCGGACAAGGCGACACAGATTGTCGTTATGGCGTGCCTTGTCACTGAATTTTGGGTTATGCTCATTCCTTGTATCATTCTTTTTGTCAAGGAAATTGTTTCCCTTGTTATGAGAGTGATAATCTACAAGAATACCGAGGTTGTTGACGGCGCTCGCTGGCACGGAAAGCTCGCGACCTGCACCGTTATTGCTATGATTGGTATTCATCTTATCTGGCACGATCAGCTTATTGCAAATCCCATCGTTTCATACTGCGTTGTCGGAATTTGCACGTTCTTTGTAATTCTCTCCACGGTGCTTTATATGGTTTACAACGTCAAAATGTTGACTAAACATGGAAAACAAGAAGTTTAATTTATTAAAATCACTTATTCACGTGCTTGAGGGCGCGATAGTTGGCATTGGTGCAATATTGCCCGGTGTTAGCGGCGGCGTTCTCTGCGCGGCATTCGGCCTTTACGAGCCGATGATGGAGCTGCTGACTGAGCCGAGAAAGCATATAAAAAAGCATCTTCCTGTGTTCGTTCCGTTTGGAATTGGCTGGGCAGTTGGATTTGTTTTATTCTCTCTTATCATAGGATCGCTCCTTGAAGCATATTTTGATATTGCTACTATGCTCTTTTTCGGTCTTGTTTGCGGCACGGTGCCCGAGCTTATCAAAAAGAGTGAAAAGGCGGATGCGAGTGCGAGTTGGGTGCCCTTTGTGGTGTCGCTCTCGGCTTCCTATATAATTTTTCATCTTATGGCTCTGCTCAGCGGTAGCGAGGGCGGAGTTTACGCTCCCGAAAATTTCTGGAGCTATCTTTTCTGCGGATTTATGTGGGGAATCAGTCTTATCGTTCCCGGTATGAGCTCATCTCCCGTTCTGCAGTATCTTCATTTGTTAGAGCCCCTCACAAACGGAATAGGACGCTTTGATTTTGCGATCCTCATTCCTTTTGTAATTGGTATTGCGGCGACCGCCTTGCTTCTTGCAAGAGTTGTGAATATGCTTTTCAAAAAGCATTATGCGATTTTTTCGCGCGTGATACTCGGTTTTGTGGTTTCGTCGGCACTCAAAACTCTTCCCACGGAGTTCAGAAGCACGGAGTCGATGATAATCTCAATAATTTGCTTTGCGGGGGGATTTGTTTTGGCTACTGCTATGGACAGAGCGGAGAACAAGCAGAAGCAAGAAAACGGAGGTTAAGCTTTGCGTTTCATTGGATTTTATGACTACACTGTAATTTTAACTTATTTAAGTCTTGCATCGGGACTTTTGGGTTTGGTGCAGGCGAGCAAGGGAAATATTGTTTTTGCGGTGCTTTGCATCATCTTTTCGGGCGTTTGCGATATGTTTGATGGCGTTGTTGCGCGCTCCAAGAAGAACAGAACTGCCGATCAGAAGAATTTTGGCATACAGATCGACTCCCTTGTTGACGTAATATCGTTTGGCATCGTGCCTGCGGGAGTTTACTATTTCTGTGGAGCAAATTCCGCGCTCGGAATCGCGATACTCATTTTTTACGTTCTTTGCGGAGTTATTCGTCTTGGATTTTTCAATGTTCTTGAAACAAGACGTCAGGCGAATCCTGACGAGGATGCCTGTCTTAAGGAATTTCGCGGAATGCCCATAACGTTTTCTGCTATTATCACTCCTATTGTGTGTACAGTGGCATACATTTTGCCCGCGGACGTGCGCGTGTGGGTGTATCACGCGGCGCCCTTGCTTATGGGATTCTTCTTTATCTTTGATTTTAGATTGAAAAAGTTGAATATCGTTGCATTTCTCACAAAGAAATCTTAAAAAATATAATAAGAAAAAAGAACCTTGGCTTTCAAGGTTCTTTTTTTGTTGGCGAATGTTTGATAAATTTTGATTTGGCAAGCACTATGTTCGCAGTAACCAAACGATTAAAAAAGTTTTTGCGGAGCTTTTTTCAAAAAGCGACCGAGAGTACGGGGCGAGTAGCCCTGTATTCAGCGTTTCTTTTGTTAGCTTTTCTTTGCGCTTATTTCGTCAAAGAAATGCGGCTAAAAAGTCTTGGTATCTAAAAACAGTACCGCAAACTATAGCGACTGCTTGTCTTTTATCCACTTTTTCTTTGAGAAAGTAGCCCCAAAGAAAAAGTTCCCAAAAAGAAAAGGGCGTTTTTTTCGCCTACGCGGCGGGCGACCGCTTTTGAAAAAGCGGTGCAAAACAACCGATTGGTCTGTGCGAACATAGTGCCACTCCCTTATAAATACCAATTTAGTGGTAGCGCGTATTTAAATATAATTATTTATTAAGGTTTGTTGCTATCTTTGGAGCGAGTAGTTCTTCGCACGCGCGCACGCGCGCGCAAGCGCGTGTAATACGTGCGTGTGCGTATTATATATATGAGGGAAAAAAGTGGGAAAAGGACAAAAGGTCGCGGATTGTAAAAAAATATCAAATTTAAATCCACGGTTTTGCGGCTTGGCGAGTTATTTTCGCTTGGTGAAGGGGAATAGCTGTAATTTTTTTATGGTAAAAATAATAATATGAGTTAAATTTGGAAAAATTTCCGAATTTCGTTCGAATTATGAAAAAATGTATTGGTTGGGCGTATAATGGCTTTTGACATTATGCATAATTGCATATTTTGTGGATAAAAAGCGTTATTTTGTGAAAAAATCTTCAAAAAACCGCACCCAGAGGTTGCTGAAATGAATATTTTGTTGAATATTGAATTCGCGCAAAAATGCTTTAAAACCTTGAATTATCGGGGTTTTGGGGATAAAAATGTAAAAAAATCAGCAAATATGTGTGTATTTTAAAAAAGCAGTAAAAAATAGAACATTTTATTTTTGCAATTATAGCTTCGGTCAAAATAACTAAAAAGGGAATATTGTATTTTGCTTTGTGGTGAAAAATGCACAAATAAGGGAACGCGAAGAGGAAAATCGGCAAGCTTTGTAGAGGTATGTTTTGGAACAATTAATGAAAATGTAATAGTGTTAATTTTTGATTTTTAAAAGCAAAAATGAACAAAAAATATTCATTTTTGCATTTTTGAGCGAGTCCGTAAACGCTTGGTATATAAGGGTTTGCGAAAAAAAGCTCAAAAATTATCAATTTTAAAAACAAAAAAAACTAACACAATTAATTTTTTTAATTTTTTTCAATTTTTTTCAAAAAAGGTATTGACATATCGTATTTTGTGTGTTACAATGAGGCATATCTTTTGAAAAGGAGAAAAAATTATGACAAAAAGATTAACAAAACTCTTGTCCTTGGCATTGGTAGTTGTTATGCTTGCTTCTGTATTGACAGCATGTCCTAAACCTCAGCCCGAGACACCCGAGCCTCCTTATGAAGGACTTTTGGATATGCCCAATCCTTACAAGCAGGCTCAGTACAACACAACAACATCAGTTATGCCTAGTAACTGGAACGAATTCACATATCAGGATAACAACGATACACAGATCCTTAGTTATCTTGGTTCCTCATTCTTTGAATATGACTTCAAGTTTGAGAATGACGAAAAGTTCACAGAAGACGGCTACATCAACTTCGACGCAATGGTTGAAGGTGCTTACACAACAAACTACTCTGCAGCTACAAAGCTTGAAGACGTAACAGCTTCCGTAGATGCAAAGTGGGGCTACACAGCTGAACAGAAGGCTGAGGGTGGCTATGCTTGGAAGATTACTCTTCGTGATACTCTTAAGTGGCACGATGGCACACCCATCACAGCTGCTGACTTTGAGTACTCCATGAAGGAAATCCTTAACCCTGATTTCATGAACTATCGTGCTAACACATATTACGATACACTCATGATCAAGAATGCTAAGGCTTACTTCAATTCAAAGGCTCCCATCTATTCTCCTGTTGTTCCTCCTTACGGAGAAGGAGAAACACCTGATTACAGCTTCAATATCGAAGCTAATGAGGTTTACATGAACACAACCACAACAGATATGACTCTTGCTGGTTATTCTCTTGAAGAGTTGATCAATGACTATGTTGGTAGTGCAGAAGCAAAGGCAGCTTTGAAAGTTATTGCTGATGCTAAAAATGAATTTGGTTACACATTGATTACTGAAGAAAACTATGAAGACGCTATGAACCTTTTGGCTTATGCTTTGTTGCCTTTCGGCCTTGATTTGGGTGCTATGGGTGAGGAAGATCAAAAGGGTCTCTTCATGGAAACATTGTTCTACGTTTCTGGTCACGGTCAGCCCGTAGAATGGGACGCTGTTGGTTGCTATGCAATTCCCGAGGAAAATGCAATCGTTCTTTGCCTTGATAAGGCGTATGCATTCCTTGCTAAGGACGGCTCACTTTCTTACTTGTCCGCTTACTATATGTCCAGCCTTCCTCTTGTAAAGAAGGATCTCTATGAGTCTTGCAAGAAGGCTCCCGCTGAAGGCGCTACACTTTGGACATCTAACTACAACTCCTCTCTTGATACAACAGCAAGCTGGGGTCCCTACATGCTCTCTCAGTTTGAGGGTGGTTCTCACTACAAGCTCGTTCAGAACCCCAACTGGTACGGTTGGAAACTCGGTATGTACCAGAACCAGTACAACGTAACATCCATCTACTGCCGTAAGGTAGCAGAGTTCAACACTCAGTGGATGGGATTCCTTGCAGGTGAATTCGACTCTTCTTCTCTTAATAAGGATAACGTAGCTGAATACCTCAACTCTAAGTACGTTTACTACCAGGCTACTACCGGTACATTCGGTATGCAGCTTTTCAGCGACCTTAATAAGCTTAAGGGAAGCGAAAACAACAACGGTATCCTTGCTATCCTTGAATTTAGACAGGCGTTCAACCTTGCTATCAACAGAAGCGACGTTGTTGAAAATATTTATCCCGGTTCTACAACTCCTTGCTTTGGTCTTGTAAACTCCGAGTACTACTATGACATCGAAAATTCTCCCAACCTTGCTGACGGTGGTAGATACCGCAACAATGCTACAGCTAAGGCTGGTATCCTTCGTGCATACGGTTACACTCAGGCAGCTGACGGCACATGGTCCATCAACGACCTTGAAGGCTTGGATCTTGATGAAGCTTACGAAACACTTACAGGTTACAACTTCGAGCTTGCTCAGCAGAAGCTTAGAGAAGCTATCGAAATTCTTGAGGCTGATCCTGAACACTATGGATATGATTCCACAAAGAATATTACTCTTATTTTCGGTTCTTCCTCCGATACTCCTCAGCAGAGAGAGAGAGCAACATACATTCAGGAACTTCTTGACAAACTTTCCAAAGGCACAAAGCTTGAGGATAAGATTGACGTAGTATTCGATGCGTCTGCTGGTTCTAAGTGGTCCGATGCGTTCCGTTCCGGTGCTACACAGATTGGTTTTGGTTACGGTTTCTCCGGTAACGCATTCAACCCCTTTGATATCATTGGTGCATTCGTTAACCCCGATGATAACCTTAACTATCACGCATATTGGGATACATCTGAAATTGAGCTCACTCTCACATTGCCCGCAGGCGATTATGCAGGTGCAGGTCAGGAACACACAATGAGCGTTCAAAACTGGTACTTCTGTCTTAACGGTCTTGCAGAGTCCGAAGAACAGGAAGTAACATATAACTGGGGTGCTGGATTTGCTCCTACAGATGTTAGACTTATGATCCTCTCTGCACTTGAAGAGCTCACAATTAAGGAAAGCCGTTCCGTAATGCTTATCTCTGACGCAGGCGGTTCTATGCTTGGTGCTAAGTTAGCTTACCCTGTAGTAGATAGCAACGTATTCATGGGCTTCGGTGGCATCAGATACATCATTGTTAACTACACAGATGCTGAGTGGACAGAGTATGTTGAGTCTCAGAATGGTGACCTTTCCACAGAATATAAGAAGTCTGAATAATTTATTTAAGATTATCTAATTCTTATGCAAATAGCGGTGAGCAAAAATTGCTCACCGCTCGTTTTGCTAACTTTGGGTAGGAGAAAAATGCAGGAACAATGCACAAAATTGCAACTTTGGTGCATTTCTGCACTTTTCTCTTGCTCGGTATATAGCCGAAGAGAGGCGAACTCATAAGTTTTTGTCGAAGAATGGTTGAAATGATAAAGCCATCAGCTTGGAATAATTTTTTAAGTTGCGGGGTACCTTATCAGTTCGACTCTCTTCAGCTATAAAACTATTTGGCTGAAAAACAAATTTCAAAACTAAACAGAGGAGAAAAAATCCATGTATATGTTTAAATACGTGTTGAAGCGTATAGGGCTTATGCTCATGACCTTCTTCATCATTTTTACGATGTGCTTCGTGCTCATCAAGCTCCTTCCCATTCCTGTAACTATCGGTGCAGGTCAAGACCCTGAGATTATTTACGGAATTCTTGAGGGAAGAGGTTGGATCCGCAACCCACAACCGGGAGAAAACGGCGTGTGGACATACGAAACAGTGCCAGTTCTTGAACAATATGCGAATTATATTAGAAGAATTGTAACCCAAGGTGACTGGGGTGTTGCAACTACGTACGGTGAATATATCAATCAGTCTGTATGGAAGGTGTTTGTTGAGCATCTCCCTCCCACAATTCTTATTAACATCTATTCCTCTCTTATTGGTGTTCCTGTCGGTATCGGTCTTGGTATCATTGCTGCACTTAAGAAGAACAAATGGCAGGACCAGCTTATCAACGTTGTTATTATTTTGTTGATATCCGTTCCGTCCATTGTATTGTCACTTTTGATCCAGTATGTATTCTGTTTCAAGCTTCGTTGGTTCCCACTAATGGCATCAACGAGTGACGACTATTTCACTTGGAAGGTATTTGTTTCCTTCCTTCCTTCGGTATTTGCTCTTTGTCTTGGCTCTATTGCGGGATATGCGCGCTTTACACGTGCGGAGCTTTCCGAGGTGTTGACAAGCGAATTTATGCTTTTGGCAAGAACCAAGGGTCTGACTAAAAAGCAGGCCATCAGTCGCCACGCAATGCGTAACTCCATGGTAGTTATCTTCCCCTCAATCCTCGGTGAATTTATCTCGGTTCTTTCCGGTTCACTCGTTATCGAGAAGATGTTTGCTATCAATGGTGTTGGCGGACTTTATCTTAACTCTATTACCTTCCAGGACTACGATTTCTTTATGCTTCTGTCGGGCTTCTACACACTTGTAAGCTTGACAGCAGGTATCGTTATCGACATCAGTTACGGTATTATAGATCCACGAATCAGAATGGGGGCTAAATAATTATGGAAATGAAAAATATAAATAATATCCCCGCGGACAAGTTTAAATTTGTCAACAGAAGTGATTCGTTGCACGATAAAAAGCTTGACACAAAGCCCGTTAGCTTTTTCCAGGACGCATGGCGCCGTTTCTGTAAGAACAAGGGCGCGGTAGTTGGTGCGGTTGTAATTTCTTTCTTGGTGCTTTTTGCAATAATTGCACCCTTCTTCACGCCTTATCAGCCTGCATACCACGATCAGTCACTTGCTTTCCTTTCACCCAAGCTGCCTCTTTTTGAAGATCTTGGTATTGATTTTTGGGACGGATGCAGAGATAAGATAGAAACAAGCTATCTTACCTATATTCAGGACTATGCCATCGCCAAAGAAACAGGCAAGGAAGTTATCAAGCGCAACGAGGTGGAAATAAGTGAGGACGGTAAGATGTACACATACCGTTATAACACCTATTATGGCGTAGGCTTTGGTAAATATAAGATTATTTCCAAAGAAGAATATGAAGATATTCAGAGATATCAGAACGAAACAGGCAAGCAAGTTCTTTATCCTACTGTTAAATTTTCTGATAGACCTACAAAGGAAAAGAATAAGTACGACGCTAATATCTATTACGTAACCCAAAATCCTGATGCTACAAACATTCGTCCCAAGCTTGATGCAAACGGCGAGATTATGACTAACTATTGGAAATATGACGTAAGTAAGCAGCCCACATTGGCAGCGGACTACAACTCTCTCAGAATTGAGGGAGAGAACGGCTTCATTGAAAACGGCAAGCAGTATAAGTACGTTTACGGTAGAAGAGTTGACGGTGGTATCGAGGTAAGAGCTGACTACTATGAATACTATATTTATCAGCATACTCAGGTAGCTAAAGACGGAATTGAAGAGCCTCTCTTCTATTTTGGAACAACATCTAACGGTAAGGACGTATTTGCATGTCTTTCATATGGTGCAAGATTCTCATTTATATTTGCTATTTTGGTAGCAGTTGTTAATATGGTTGTTGGCGTTATCTGGGGTTCAATCTCTGGTTACTACGGTGGCAAGATAGATATGGCAATGGAAAGATTTGTTGAAATTCTTGGTGCTGTACCTACTATGATTGTTATTACACTTTTGAAATACCATATGGGAACGACCAGCCAGGTTATCATCTTGTTCATTTCGTTCTTTGCAACGGGATGGATCGGTATGGCAGGAAGAACCCGTATGCAGTTCTATCGTTTCAAGAATCAGGAATACGTTTTGACAGCAAGAACTCTTGGTGCGAGAGACAGAAGAATTATGTTTAAGCATATCTTCCCCAACGCTATCGGTACACTCGTTACAAGCTGTGCTTTGATTATTCCTTCAATGATCTACTCGGAGACCAGCCTTTCCTACCTCGGAATTATCAACCTTGAATCAGGAAACACAACGTCCGTTGGTACTCTTATTGCAGCGGGACAGGCGTCAGTTACTAAAGAAGGTGCGGCTTATATCGCATTCTTCCCCTGTGCGTTCCTTGTTCTTTTGATGCTCAGCTTTAACTTGTTCGGTAACGGTTTGCGCGACGCATTCAACCCATCACTCAGAGGAACGGAGGAATAATTATGAATAGAGACATAAAATTATCAGTTAATGATTTGAAAATTTCCTTCCGTACTGATGCAGGCAAGGTACAGGCGGTACGTAGTATCTCTTTTGATTTAGCAAAAGGTGAAACACTTGCTATAGTTGGTGAATCCGGTTCGGGTAAATCCGTAACAAGTAAGGCAATTATGGGCATTCTTGCCGGAAACTCCATCGTTGAGGGTGGTGAAATCCTTTACGACGGTCAGGATCTTCTTAAAATTTCTGAAGAAGATTATCATAAAATTCGTGGCGATAAAATCGCTATGATCTTCCAGGACCCCATGTCCAGCCTTAACCCCATTATGAAGGTGGGGGATCAGCTTACCGAGGCTATGATACTTAAGGCAAAGACGGGTAAGAAAAACGCTAGGTATGAATTTAACACCAAGCTTAAGCTCCTCGGCGATTATATTAATTTCGTTGATGAAAACAATGACGTTGACAACAAGGAGCTTGTTGCAAGCAAGCTTAAGACCTTTGATACCTTCTGCATCGAAAGTACAAAGGTAGAGGGTGCATTTAACGAGGCGTTCGGTAATGCAACTCAGATCGAGGTTGAGCTTGAAAACGTTATCCTTATCACTAAGATGAAGAAAGCAGTTGATCTTTCTGATGATATTAAGGATATAGCTAAGGCGTTTGCAGGTGCATTCAATCCTTACGTTATCACAAATGAGGAAAAGAATACAGCTTGTGCTGCAAAGCTTGCCGAAATTGCAAAGAAGGGCAAAAAAGCGGATCTTCAGGCATCCCTCCCCGTGTTTGAAGAGGCACTTGAAATCGTTAAGGATGCTCTTAAGAAGGACAAACCCAATTTCTTTACACTTGGTTACTATCTCTACGCTAATCCCGATGCTAACCTCGGAGGACTCAGCGTTAAGGATCTTAACTATATGACTCGTCAGTATCTTGACAATAACTTTATGATCGATTTCATTCGCACCGCTGAAAAGGGCGTTTTGGAATCTCACAGAAGATCTACAAACGTTAAAAAGTTCCTTCTTCCCAGACTCACTAAAGCTCTTGAATATTTCAGAACGGGTGATCTACAGCAGAAAAAGTGTGAGGCAATCGTTAAGGATCTTGCACCCAGGGTTGGAAAGTCTATCAATAGACTTATTGTAAAGAAAAACAGCACGGAATACGTTTTCCGCTCTGCACTTGAAACTGCAGTCAATGAATATTTCGCGGGTATTCGCAATAATCCTATTGAGGAAAAAATCTATCTTAAAAACAAAGCTAAATACGATAAGATCGTTGCCAAGGGAGAGGAGCCCGATTGGGTTCTTAAGCCCCAGGTAATTGTTGACCTTGACCTTAAGCGTGCAAATATTTGCAAGGTTATTGAAAATCTTTACAACAGCTATGTTTATGATATTGCTCATGCAAATGAGTTCAATGCAGAGGTACAGGTTGTTGAGATTATCGACTTCCTTAAGGAACAGGCATCACGTCTTGTTGTTAAGATGAACAAGAGAATTGCTAAGGCGAAGGCAGTAAAGCTTCTTGAAGAGGTTGGTATCCCCGAGCCCGCAACAAGATTTAATCAGTACCCATTTGAATTTTCAGGCGGTATGAGACAGAGAATAGTTATTGCTATCGCTCTTTCCGCCGACCCCGACATTCTCATTTGTGACGAGCCTACAACGGCGCTTGACGTTACAATTCAGGCTCAGATCCTTGAACTTATCAATAATATCAAGAGAGAAAGAAATCTTTCCGTTATCTTTATTACTCACAACCTCGGTGTTGTTGCTAATATGGCGGATAGAATTGCGGTTATGTATGCAGGTAAGATCGTTGAGATCGGTACCGCAGAGGAGATCTTCTACGAGCCCGCTCATCCTTATACTTGGGCGTTGCTCAGCTCCATGCCCGACCTTGAAACTACTGAAAGACTTGAATCGATCCCCGGAACTCCTCCCAATATGATCTATCCTCCCAAGGGAGATGCATTTGCGGCGAGAAACAAATATGCTCTTGAGATCGACTTTGAGCTTCAGCCCCCTCTTTTCGATATTACAGAGACACATGCAGCAGCTACTTGGTTGCTCCATCCCAATGCACCTAAGGTAGAAATGCCTAACATTATTAAATCCCGTATTGAACGCTTGAAGAAGGAGAGAAAACAGTAAAATGGAAAACAAAGAAGTTTTATTAAAGGTTGATCATCTCCAACAGTATTTCAAGTTGGGAAAACGTGAGCTTAAGGCCGTTGACGGCGTAAGCTTTGACATTTACAAGGGCGAGGTTTTCGGTCTTGTTGGTGAGTCCGGTTGTGGTAAAACCACAACAGGACGCTCCATTATCCGTCTTTACGATATTACAGGTGGTTCTGTTTACTACAAGGGCGAGCGCATCTGTGCGGGCGACCGTACTTACAAGGATGCTATCAAGCAGGCGAGAAAGGACCTCAAGGAAGGCAAGATTACCAAGGAAGAATGCGATAAAATTATTGCAGACAACCGTGTTGGTATGAAGGCGGCACGTGCTGATCATAAAAAATGGTCACGTAAGAACAAGAACAATAAGCTCATCAATGAGATTCAGATGATCTTCCAGGATCCCATTGCATCTCTTGACCCCCGTATGACAGTTCGCGACATTATCGCGGAGGGACTTGTTATCCGCGGTGTTAAGGATAAGAAATTCATTGATGAACAGGTTTACAAGATGCTTGAGACCGTTGGTCTTGTGCAGGAGCATGCTAACCGTTATCCTCACGAGTTCTCCGGTGGCCAGAGACAGCGTATTGGTATTGCGCGTGCGGTTATTATGAACCCCGAGCTTATCATCGCCGACGAGCCCATCTCGGCTCTTGACGTTTCCATTCAGGCGCAGGTAATCAATCTTCTTCACGAGCTTTCAGAGAAGATGGGACTTACCATCCTCTTTATCGCACACGACCTTGCGGTTGTTAAATATTTCTCTGATAGAATTGCGGTTATGTATTTCGGTAAGATTGTTGAGCTTGCAACGAGTGATGAGCTTTTCGCGCATCCCTTCCATCCTTATACACGCTCACTTCTTTCCGCTATTCCTCTCCCCGACCCCATCACTGAGAAGAATCGTAAGAGAGTTACTTATAATCCCATTCTCGACCACGATTATTCAAAGGAAGGTCCTTCTATGAGAGAGGTATATCCCGGACACTTTGTATATTGCAACTCCGAGGAGCTTGAAAGATACAGAGCAGAAGTTCAAGGACAAGCAGAATGAAAACAATAACCAAATATTTAATAACTATAGGAACAGGACTTGCGGCGGCTTTGTATGTTGCATTGACTAGAAACATTTTTTCAGTGACGAATCCTTCGCAGATATTCGCCATACTTGCGGATAGCTTCACCGTGCCCGGTGTTGTACTCACGGGTATTGGCGGACTGATGTTCGTCAGTAACGAGGGCGGCTTTGACGCCTTGTCTTACGGTATAACGAGCTTTATTGATTTGTTCCGAAAAGAAAAGAAAAATAAATATAAGACCTTTTACGACTACAAGGAAGAGAAGGCATCAAAGACGCTTCCCGTATCTTTTGTGCTTATCAGTGGACTTATATTTATGGTATTGGCAATTATAATGCTTTTGCTCTATTTATAGTTGATATTAAAAAAGGATCGCATCTTGCGGTCCTTTTTTGTCGCATATGTTGTTAGCGCGGACCAATCGCTTAAAAAAGTTTTTGCGGAGCTTTTTTAAAAAAAGCGACGCAAAACAACCCCTTGGTCAGTACGAACATATTGCGCGCTAAATCCCAATTTATAGAGGATATGATCAAATCCCAACCTTGCTTTTTTCTTTATATCGTGTTATAATATGTCAAAAGGAAGTGATTTATATGAAAAAAGAGAAGAAAAAGTCGGGTATGGGCATGGGTGTAAGCTTGCTTTTTATATTCATTGGCGGACTTTTTGGCGCGGTTTCTGCGTTTTACATTGATGATGCGCTCTATGAATACGGTTTTTTATTGGGTCTTGCCATTCAGTTTGCTCTTATGGCACTTGCCTATTTTATTCATATCATTATACACGAGGCAGGACACCTTGTGGCAGGTCTTATGTCGGGCTATAGCTTTGGCTCGTTCAGAATCGGTAGCTTGATGCTGATAAAACAGAACGGCAAGCTCGTTTTGAAAAAGCACAGCGTTGCAGGAACGGGTGGTCAATGTCTTATGATACTGCCCGAACTCAAGAACGGCGACTTTCCCGCGGTATTTTATAATCTCGGCGGCGTTTTGATGAATCTTCTTGTTGTGCTTTTAAGTGCTTTGCTCTCAACGGTTACTCGCTCCATACCAATAATATACGTATTTTTTGTGGTTATGGCGCTTATGGGCATCGTTGTGGCGCTCACAAACGGGATCCCTTTAAAGCTCGGAATGATAAACAATGACGGAGCTAACACGGTCGAGATCATCAAAAGCAAGGAAGCAAAAAGATTTTTCTACTATCAATTCAAAATACTTGAAAACATAAATGCCGGAAAGCGCATCCGCGATATTGATGGGTCGCTTTTCCCAATGCCGAGCGACGAGGGAATGAAGCATAGCTTATCGGCATCGGGCGCGGTCTTTCTTGAAAACCGTCTGCTTGATGAAGGCAGATTTAGCGATGCGGTCGAGCTTATCGACAAGCTACTCAGCACCAAAACCGCGCTCATCGGCTTGCACAAGCTACTGCTCACGGCGGACAAGATAAGCTCGCTTCTCATTTTGGGAGAGAGCACCGAAGAGGCACATCGTCTTTACACGTCCGAGGAATACCAAAATTTTAAAAAGCAGATGAAAAACAATATTTCGCTTGTGAGAGTCGATTTTGCCCACGCGCTTCTTTATGACAAGGATGAAAATCGCGCAAATGAGATTTACGCAGAATTTCAAAAATGCGCCGCACTCCATCCATATCCCTCCGAGATAGAGGGCGAAGAAGAGATACTTGAAAGAATAAGGACTGAATATTCAACTCGCAAGGGCGCATAATAAAAAAAGAAAAACCACTTGTAACAAGCAATATCGCTTGCGCGCAAGTGGTTTTATTTTTTCGTTTTTATGGCTTGATTATTTTCTGCGAGCCCTCTACAAGAGCGGTGGCAATTTCAAGCCCCGTTTTTTCATAATCGCATCCAAGATATAATGAAAAATCCATATAGAAGAATATCTCGGTCTCGGGAATACGAATATAATTCTCCAAGAAATAATCGTATTCTATATCATAGTGCTCATAGGTGGTGGTTTTTCCGTTCACACGATACGTTTTCTCATACCATTCGTTCATATCACCGTTTTCAAGCGTATCACGATAGACCTCGACGTGATAGGAAAGCCACGATTTGCCATAATATTTGTTTGAAGCATCGCGCTCAATGAACGATATGTATTCAGTTTTTGAAAAATAACCGCCCCTTATCGAGCTAAATCCGATGTTGAAAACGTCCCCTTCATCAAGGGAATAATAAACCGCTATCGAGCGGCTGCCTTCTCCGTGTATTTCGCCAAGCTTCTCGCCCGAATATATGTCGTAAATGCAATACTGACAGTATCCGTTCGATCCGCTTGAGCCGTGCGGCTCCGCCAAAAGTTCGGGGATTCCGTCAAAATTTACGTCGTAAAGTGCAAAATTGTAAGAATATTCAATACTCGGCTTGCTTGGGTCAAGTGCCGGCTCGCCCTCTTCGTAGGGGGTGTCCTCGTCGGGTATTCTCATATTGGATATTAGCGCGGCAACGGGCGCTATCCACGCCTGCTTTTCCAAGTCCGAAACAAATTCATATCTTACGCCATTTATTACGGTGTAGTCCACCCCACCCGTATCCTTGTCGGGCGCGGGTGTGCCACTATTGTTGGGTGGTGCAACCGTTGTGGTAGTAACACTCGGATCATTGTCCGAGTGATCTATGCCGTTAAGTTGAACGAGCGCAATGATGGAGAGAAGGAGCGCCAAAATCAAAAGCGCTACCAAGGGTATCATCCATTTACGCATATTTGCTTTTCTTATTTTATCCATTATAGCTCCATATATCTTCTGAAATCATTCCAATCACCGTGCGGAAATTGTTCAATATCTTCGTTGTCGGCGTTGATAAGGCAGTCGGTGATCAAAAACACGTCCATTCCGAGCTTGCGCGCAACCATGTCCTCGCGCACGTCGTTTCCGACCATTATACATTCTTCGGCGGATACACCGAGATGCTCAAGAATTGCTTGATAATATTCAAGGCGCGGTTTGCAGTAAGATGAATTTTCATAGCAGGTGCAAAATTCAAAGCCATCAATGTCGATCCCCGCCCACTTGACCCTCTGTCTGTTGGCGATAAGCGGGAAAAGAGGATTGGTCGCGATAGCCACGCGGTATCCCCTGCTTTTTAAATCATCTATGGTCTGCTTTACAAGAGGATTCTGCCCACAAACCTTTCCGACGTTTTGAAATTCGTTTTCGTAAAAGGCATCAAATTCGGACTTTCGTGAGAAAAGACTATATCCCGTTACCGCCTCAAACGTCTCAAAAAATCTCTCCTCGTTGGTTTTTGAGCCGTCATTCATCATCATTGCCTTCGTTCCTCTCCAAACAGCACCCGCAAGGAGCTTTTGCTCGTCGGGGGTGGAAGCGGGCAAGCCCATATACGCGAGCTTTTTAACAAGCTCTCCAAAATACACCTTAATAAATTCATCCTGATCCTGTGGCAAAAGTGTGCCATCAAGGTCGAATAATATCATTTTTTTCATGATCCGTTTTCCTCTTTTACAGGCAGGCAATACTGAACGCTATTGTAAACTGCGCCGCGTAATACGCGATATGCAGGACAACATTTTGATAATATCTCGGACGGTTTCCAAACTTGAATGCAAAAAGAACGTTGTCACTTATCGTAAACAGCGCACCGCCGAGAGCGAAAAGTGCTGTGCCGAGCGTTCCTTTTTCAAAAAACGTACCCACGCCAAGTGCAGTAAAGAGCAAAATCACCGCTATGTATAGCTTAAGCGAATTTTTTATCTTGCCAACCAAAAATTTTCTTTGATTTTCATAAATAACACAAAGCAAAACGAGAACCACAAGGCAAGCCGCCATTGCATAATAATTCGTTTTGTGAAGAAGGAGCATCGCAGCCATATAAAAGAGATGTCCAATGATGAAAAAAGCTCCGCCGCCGATAAAATGTATCGCATCGTGCTTTGGGAATATCTGACAAAGTGCGATTATCTCGTCGCCCACAATTCCAAGGCAAAGACCTATTAAAATCAGCAGATTTACTACGCTAAATTTGGTATTTAATAGGCATATAAGCCCCTGAATGATAAAGCAAGCACTTGCAAGTCCCTTGTAGAGCAATGCTTTTTTAAAACGCTTGTGATAAAACGCCCTTAAAAATTCCGTCACAAAGATACCGCAGATTGCCACTAAAATAATGCCGAGGATAATAACCTCAAAAGTCATAACGCTCTCCCGTGTGTGTTTTATATTATAATTATACTATAGAAAACGGCAATAATCAAGTCGAATATGCACTTTCTTGAAAAAATATTCAAAGTCCACATCACTCGGCGGGTAGCCGCTTGCAAAACAACCGATTGGTCTGTGCTAACAACGTGCGCGACAAATCGAAATTTGAAAATAAAAAAGGGAGATAGAGATCTCCCTTAAATTTATTTAGTTGTTTTGCTTTTTTGAGGGCAGTTGGATGAGGATTATCGCCGCGAACATGATGATGCAGCCGATAAATTCATTTGTGCTCATTGTTTCGTTTAAGAGTATTGCGCCTGCGATGGCGGCAAAAACTGCCTCAAGACTCATAATTATGGATGCGGCGGTAGGGTTGGTATATTTCTGACCGATTATCTGGAGCGTGTAGCCAATTCCGCCCGAAACTATTCCACAATAGAGGATCGGTACTGCCGCGGAAGCGATTTTATCGACGGTCGGAGATTCAAGCGCGAACGCGAAAGCTCCCGAAATTAGCGCCGACACGGTGAACTGAATTGCGGAGAGCTTGACGGGATCACATTTGGGTGCGAATTTATCGCAGCAGAGAATATGTCCGCTGAAAAGAAGCGCGCACGCGAGGATGAGAAGATCTCCCTCGGTAAAGGAAAGATCCTCCTTAACACAGAGAAGATACGTTCCCGCAAGTCCGAGCGCAACGGCTATCCAAAGTCTTGCCGTTCCTCGTTTTTTGAAGATTATGAGATTAATAATGGGAACGAAAAGCATATACATTGCGGTGATAAAGCCCGCCTTGCCCGCGGTTGTGTGGACTATTCCCATCTGCTGAGTTATGCTTGATGCGGCAAGGAAGAGTCCGCAGAGAATACCGCCCGTTACGGTCGATCTCATCTTTTCCTTGGCATCATTTTCGCTGATTTGCCCGTCGTTTTTCTTGAATTTGTCAAGCACCAACGAGGTCAAAACGAGAAAAATCGCCGCCGCGCCCATTCGCACCGCATTAAATGTGATGGGCTCGATGGAATCCATACCCGTGCGCTGAAAGACGAACGCCGCGCCCCATATTATTGATGTTATAAGTAAAATTATACTACCGATTAAACTTTTATTTTTCATTTGAATTTTTTATCTGATTATAGAAGGGAAGAAATAGCATCTCCAAGATAGATGCCGTAAATCAAAGCTCCCAAAAGACCAATAATTGCCAAAACGGTGAAAAAGATAACACATTTTTTTATCGTGCGAATATCGCGAGTCTGTCTGAGAGCGCAATAATCCTGCAAATCCTCATGAGAAATATCTAAAGGAATGAGCTTTATAAATTCATCACAGTCATCATCAGTATTAAAACAGACTATATTTTCGGGGAGATTTTCTTTGTTTTTCATCATGGCAGCATATTTTTGGCACTCTTCTTCACTGCATTCTACCTCTTGAAAAAACACTCCCGCGTCATATTTTTCTTGCATAAGGGCTTCTTTAAATGTTTGTTTCATTTTGCGACTCCTTTTCACAATGAAATGCCGCAGAGGATGCTCTGCGGTAGTACGACACAAATACTTTTGCGTCGATTTTTGCCAATATGAGTATAGCACATCTTTTTGGAATAGTCAAGAATGTTTATAGCATAAAATCTAACCGAAATCAAGGCGTTGTCTTCAGTAAATCATAAATTGAACGATTTGTATTTTACGGGTAAAAACAAAAAAGCTTGCAAGGATGAAGCTATCCCTATAAACCATACAAATTTAATGAAATCCTGCTTTGCAGGATGAAATCCAAACGAGTTTGGATGAAATCTTCGGTGCGCCACCTCAGATGAAATCAAATCCGCCTATGTTAACCCCGCGTTAGCGGGATTTCATCACAAAGTGATTTCATCCACAAAAGTGGATTTATTGCGACGCAGGCGGATTTAGTTAAAAAAGACTGCAATTTTGATACAAAATTGCAGTCTTTTTTTGTGAGTAATCTTAAATTTTGATACCATTTCAAAATGGGTACAAATTTTTGAACTATGGGTGCATCTTCCTACAAGGGTTTGCACCCACTCTTTGAACTTATCATTTATCTGCATCAAGCTTTTTTTGAATTTTTTGGGCATCAACAAAAATTGTTTTATAACCAAGCCAACTTCCCCCATTTTCTAAGCACTGATCAAGATCAAATTCAGTCATAAAATCAAGCGAAGAATATTTACATTTATATTTATTGTCCTTATAAACAACTGTTTCAGTTGCCATGCCACCGTATTGGTTAGTAGCTCCATATGACAGAATGGTATATGTGTAGTCATTGTTTCCATTTTTATCATAGTGTCTACATATTACTATATTGTCATAGAGCGTAAAAGAGTCTCTGTCTGCTACAGTGTTTCTCAACAAAACTGCAATATCATAAGCAAATTGCTCGTCGGGAGTTAGAGTTGAACCTGCTATACCGATAACTACACTCAATAAGATTACAACACTTAGAACAATTGAACCTATAATTGCTATCTTTTTGTGTTTTTTTACTGCATTTGTTATTTTTTTCGTTTCAGATTCTTTTTCAGGTTTCAGGCTAACAGGCATACCGCAGTTAGGACATTCGGATAAATCAGCTGAAAATATATTTCCGCATTCCTTACAGGTGTTCTGTAAAATCACTTCACCACAGTGGATGCACTTTACAGCTTGATCTGAAATGTTTTGGTTGCATTTGGGACATTGAATAATTGCCATGTTTTTTCTCCTTTGTACATTTAGATAAAATAAAAAGTGCGGCTACCGAAGCAACCGCACTAAAAACGCAAACTCCGATAGTCGCCAAACTAACTTTACGTGAAAAGGGTGTAACCACAATTACATAAATGGAATCTGCATTTTTAACAAATTCAGTAATGTAATTGTGGCAAAAAAGAGTATAATTATCTCCATAAAAAGATAATACACCCATCTTTCACGAATATTAAGTTAGTTTGGCGTAATTAGTATATCACTCTTTTAGAGAAAAATCAATAGGTTTTACTTAAAAATCACTATATTTCGATAAAAAAATAAAAAATGAACGATTACCCATAAATTGAACGAAAGGGGTATAAAATGAACGATTTATATTTTACGACTAAAAACCAAAAAGGCTTGCAAGGACGAAAACTATCCCTACAAACCATACAAATTTAATGAAATCCTGCTTTGCAGGATGAAATCCAAAAAAAGTTTGGATGAAATCTTCGGTGTACCACCTCAGATGAAATCAAATCCGCCTCTGTTAACCCCACGTTAGCGGGATTTCATCACAAAGTGATTTCATCCACAAAAGTGGATTTATTCCGACGCAGGCGGATTTAGTTAAAAAAGACTGCAATTTTGTATCAAAATTGCAGTCTTTTTTTGTGAGTAATCTTAAATTTTGATACCATTTTCGGGTGGGTGCAAATTTTAGAGTTATGGGTGCATTTTCTTGTAACGGGGAGCACCTATTTTAGTTCGATAAATTGGAATTTGTCAAATACTGATGATCTCTCTTATTTTTTGAGCATAATCGTTGCCGTGGTTTATGGAAAATTCGCCGTGATACAATTTTGGCAAAACTTGTAGTGTACTTTTTGGCAAGGCGTTGTGAATATCCACGGCTGATTTTCTTATAGAACTATTTTCCTTTTCACCGATATATATATGTACTTTTGCGGTACATTCCTTTATTGATTCTTTTAGGGAATACAATGAGTTGGCTTGCAAAAACGCAATCAT
>JBGVNP010000158.1:0-3089 GCA_045125655.1 Eubacteriales bacterium
GTCAAGGGTAAAATGAACGGGCAAAAACCGCCCGCCCTTGACAGAACTCTCACTGTATCATTTTACGGCTATAATGTTTCACGTGAAACATTTCTACTCAAAATCCTATAACTTTCTATCAAATTTAATATTGATATTCTGCCCGACACCACCTCTTTTTCATGTATCATTTTAAGGCTATTTTAACACGTTTCAGTATAGTTTACAATTCCTATTTGAGATACTGTAATGTGGCGCTCGGGCATCCGCTCCCGTGGGTGCTCAGACCCAAGCGCTACATTACAGTAGCACAAAAAGGAGCCGTAATAACATACTGCTCCTTGCAAATGTGTCATTTTAGTGCTATAATGATATCTCAAGTATAGATATAAGATATACGGTTTGTAAAATCTCCGTGTTGAACCTCGAACGTATGGGCGTACGTTTCGGGGTTTTTTTCTACGCATTTCGCAAACGTGTAGTCTCTGTAACTCTCAAATTCAATATCCACTAATTCAACAGATTCTTCCGGTTTTGGCAAGTTCCTACTACACCAATACCGCTTTTTATTCGGCGTGTCTATAACCATGTCTTTCGTGATGTACTTTAGTATATAATTCGCCACCTTCTTAGTATCACGAACTCTGGTACAGTCTGTAAATCCCAGCTTGAACCTCTCCATGTCGTACACCTGCTCGCCCTTGCGAACAAGGTCTTGCATATAGTATTTGTTCGCACTACCCCTATACGTTTTTTGCAGATTTTTCGCAGGAACGAAATTCAGTCCATCACAATTCCTGAACACTCCATGAAAGTGCCAAGAACCATCCTCGTGTTTTTCGGGCACAAGTACGTATTGCATGTCGGGGCAATATCTTAAACGCATATTACTTAACCACCGAGACATTTTAGACACAACTGCGTCATAATCCTTTCTATCTACCTTTTCGCCGTCAAACGTAAACGTACAGAACCATTCCCACTCAACCGCATTAGAATAATCGAATATGGCATCTTTTGTCCGCTTTACAGACTTAGCAACCGAGATAGCATCTCTTTCATACTCCTTTGTCCAACCATCCGCATCCGCTTCTTTTTGCATCTTTAAACCGCCCTCAACGAATGGATTGTCTTGTTTCTCATACACTTGCTTTCTCTTTTTTGGTTTACTAACTTTTCCAACTTCAATAGACTTCTCATACAATCTTATCTCAACAAGCCCATTGCCATGTATCCTCACTTTCTGATTATACTCCAAAAACTATCCCACCTTTCTTTTTCTCATTCACTTTTTACACTGAGCCAAACTCAAATATTAAGCAAGTGAGGGTTAAGTGTTCCCATTGTCAAGTTAAGGGGAACACACCCACCTACTCGCAGGTGTCGGTTCGGCACCGCTTCGGCTCTGCCTCAGCAACCGCCACCTGCTGAAACGCCTCACGGCTGCACTGCTCTACTATCTGAAAACTCTTGTCCATCGTCATGATTGATTGTCCTACAATCATTGTAATGAATTGCCCTCTAGTAACACCCATGCTATTTGCATAATGTCTTACTTTAGCATCCAACTCTTTGCTCATAGTTATCGTAAGCCTTGTTTTATTCTCCGGAACACCCATACACACACAACCTTTCTTTTTAGCCCTAAAATGATACTTCTACGGGAGTACACTCGTTGTTGCATCCGTAGTGACGCACGCAACAAGTGCACACTTATTATAACACTTCAAATCACTTTATTCAACTTCTTTATACTCTTTCAGACATTTTCGGACAGAATTGACGGATATTCCCAAAATCTTGGCAATACTACGCAAACTCTCTCCCTTATTCGTAAGTTCTGACACCGCTTTTCCGTATCGTTTCACAACAACACTACTCTTGCCCGTTTGATTAAATGCATCTGCCCGCTTCTTATATTTCAATGCGGTGTAAATAGCATCTGCCTTGTATATGCCCACTTTACCAAGGCTCCGACAATGCGCACATGAATGTCGTGCATTTGCAATCATGCTTTCATCTTCTTCTAATTTTTTCATTACAGGACAATTCACACAGTATTCTGCTACATCTTGTATTTCCATAAAATCTTCCTTTCTGTATCATTTTAGCCGTATAATGTTTCACGTGAAACATTGTGGCATAATTCACTTTTCTTTTTTTACAGTTAAGGGGGTTGCAAAGTGTCCGCTTGGAGTTCGTGTCAATCTGTTACAATTCTTCCGCTTGTAGTCTATTGCAACCCCCCGTTACGATTTTGAGTGTATTGGCAAAATTTACTCCGTTCAGTCAAGGGTAAAATGAACGGGCAAAAACCGCCCGCCCTTGACAGAACTCTCACTGTATCATTTTACGGCTATAATGTTTCACGTGAAACATTTCTACTCAAAATCCTACAACTTTCTATCAAATTTAATATTGATACTTTACACGACACCGCCCCTTTTTCACGTATCACTTTAAGGCTATTTTAACACGTTTCAGTATGATTTGCAATTCCTACTTGCAACACTGTAATGTAGCGCTCGGGCATCCGTTCCGCAGGTACTCAGACCCGAGAGCCACATTACAGTATCACAAGCAGGAACAGTAAGAGCATACTGTCCCTTGCAAATGTGTCATTTTAGTGCTATAATAACTCACAGATATATATAAGATATGCGGTTTGTAAAATCGCCATGTTGAACCTCGAACGTATGCCCGTACGTTTCGGGGTTTTTTTCTATGCACTTCGCAAACGTGTAATCTCTGTAACTCTCAAAATCAATGTCCACCAGCTCAACCGTTTCTTTCGGTTTTGGCAAGTTCTTACTACACCAATACCGCCGCTTGTTCGGTGTGTCCGTAACCATGTCTTTCGTGATGTACTTTAATATATAGTTTGCCACTTTCTTAGTATCACGAACTCTGGTACAATCTGTAAATCCCAGCTTGAACCTCTCCATGTCATACACCTGCTCGCCCTTGCGAACAAGGTCTTGCATATAGTATTTGTTCGCACTACCCTTATACGTCTTTTGCAGATTTTTCGCAGGAACAAAATTCAGTCCACCACAATTCCTGAACACGCCATGAAAATGCCATGCCCCATCCTCATGCTTTTCGGGCAC
>JBGVNP010000159.1:0-2827 GCA_045125655.1 Eubacteriales bacterium
GAATGGCTATGCTTTTGATCTCGCTGTGACCGTCAAAAGCGCAGTTGTCGATTGCAGTGATTTTTTGCTGTTGGTAGTAATCGGGCACTATGACGTTTTCGGGAAGAGAGCCGTGGGCGTCTATTGCCAAATGTCCGTCAACTTCATTAAAGCAGAAGTAGGACTCAAGAGGGGTAACTTCCTTTTTGCAAAGATCGCAAACGCCGTTCACGTAGTTATGCCAAGCGCGATCAATAATATTTTTCTTTTCTGCTTTGCCGCATTCGGAACAAATTCTTTGCTCCGCAGCTTTTCCAAAGCATTTGCCGCCCATGCTCCATTCGCTCCATACGTGGTCGCTACTCTTGCAAACGCCGTTTGTAGGATTACAATAGATATGAGACAAAAGGGATAAAAAAGGTAGCGAAAAAATTTTCTTTATGTTAAAGTTTAATCAGCACAAAAAACTAACAAAGGAAAATTTATTCGCTACTATGAACATTGTATCACAAAAAGCTAACTTTCGTCAATCAGTTGTACTCTATTCTTTTAGAAATTCTATTTTTGCCACCATTCGCCGTTTTGGTGTCTCTCGAGCCACCATCTACCGTTGGCGTAAATGGTATAATGGTACTACTCAATCCCTTGCAGAATACTCTCGGCGTCCACACAGCCACCCCAATCAACATACACCCGAAGAGCTTAAACTTATCTCCGATATGCGTAGACGTAATCCTAACGACGGTTTGGTTTTCTTTTGGACTAAACTTATGCAGCGTGGCTACAAACGTTCTATTCCTGCGCTTTGGCGCATTTTGAGAAAACTATCCCTGCAACCCGTTAAACCACCGAATCCTAAATATATTCCAAAACCCTACGAGCCTATGCTTTATCCCGGTCAAAGAGTTCAGGTTGACGTGAAAATTGTTCCCAAATCCTGTATTGTTCCCGATGCAGACGGCTTGCAGGAACGCTATTACCAATATACGGCTATTGACGAATACTCTCGTTTTCGTTTCGTTATGGCTTTTAAGGAACAGAGCACCTATTCTTCCGTTCAGTTTGTCAATGCTATGATTAAGGCTTTCCCTTTCAAGATAGAGTGTATTCAAACGGATAACGGATTAGAGTTTATTAAATCCTTTGACGAGCGCAAAAAGGGAAAAGTTTCACTCTTTGAGGCGCACCTCAAAGAGTTGGGGATCAGACATAAACTTATTCGCCCTTTTACTCCAAGACATAATGGTAAAGTAGAAAGATCTCACAGAAAGGATAACGAATATTTTTATGCTACTCATAAATTTTATTCCTTTGAAGATTTCAAAAAACAGCTTTCCGTTCATCTTCGTTGGTACAATTCTTTCCCTATGCGTCCTTTGCACTGGAAATCGCCAAAACAATATATCTTGGATTACTTACACAACGGTCTTTTACATAATTAAAATTTTTTTCTAAAATCTTGTCTCATATGTTTGACAAACCTACATTTTTAAATTATATTTTAATTATCGGAGAAAATTATCCCATGCGCGACATGTATTATATAATATAAGGAATTTTTGTCGAGTTGTATAAAAAACACAGATTTTGGCAAAAATAAAAAAGTTGAAAAAAGTTGAAAAAATTTAAAAAAACTTTGAAAAAACGCTTGACTTTATTTTTTGTAAATGGTATTATGTTTAGGCTGTCGATTGACGAGAGCGTTTTTCGAACGGCAAACCTATCTGTCGATAGGTCAACAAAGAAGATTAACAACTGCATAGCAAAATTAGTCAAAGTTTTTATTTGAGAAAATAAAGACGAGTACGAAAAGGCAAAAAGAAATTTTCATATTAGTTTAGTAAAGCTAATTTGGTTAATAAGCAAGACGTTAAAAGCAATTTTAAGGCTCTGGCTGTGAAAACGAATTAGCCGAGTAAAAGTAATAGAATTTTCAATAAAAATCGAAAAGACGAGTAGAAAGAGAGAAGATCAAGCTACAAAGGGCTTACGGAGGATGCCTTGGTACGTGGCGCCGAAGAAGGACGTGACAAGCTGCGAAAAGCTACGGTGAGGAGCAAATATCCAGTGAACCGTAGATATCCGAATGAGGGAACTCAGCACGGCTAACACCGTGTTATCATATACTGAATAGATAGGTATATGAGGGGAACCCGGGGAACTGAAACATCTAAGTACCCGGAGGAAAAGAAAACAAATAGTGATTCCGAGAGTAGTGGCGAGCGAAATCGGAGCAGCCCAAACCAGAGGAGTAATTCCCGTGGGGTAAGGACCGCAAGAAAGGCAAAGTGATGCGTAGTCGAATAACCTGGAAAGGTTAATCAAAGAGGGTGACAATCCCGTAGACGAAACGTTGAGCGAGCCGAGCGGAATCCGGAGTACGTCGGGACACGAGAAATCCAGACGGAAGAAATGGGGACCATCCCAAAAGGCTAAATACGACCACGTGACCGATAGCGAATAGTACCGTGAGGGAAAGGTGAAAAGAACCCCGGGAGGGGAGTGAAATAGAACCTGAAACCGTGAGCTTACAAGCAGAGAGAGCACCATACGAGTGTGATCTCGTACCTTTTGTAGAATGGGCCGGCGAGTTACGATGTGATGCGGGTTAAGTGTTAAAGACACGAAGCCGAAGCGAAAGCGAATCTGAAAAGGGTGAGAAGTATCATGTCGTAGACCCGAAACCGAATGACCTAACCATGAGCAGGTTGAAGCAATGGTAAAACGTTGTGGAGGACCGAACACACGCCTGTTGAAATAGTCGGTGATGACTTGTGGTTAGCGGAGAAATTCCAAACGAATTCGGATATAGCTGGTTCTCCTCGAAATAGCTTTAGGGCTAGCCTCG
>JBGVNP010000160.1:0-1972 GCA_045125655.1 Eubacteriales bacterium
GGACTAAATTCATCGTCACACGCCGTCGAACCGAGCAGATTGGCAAGCTCACCGCCGTAATCAATCTCATTCTCGTCAGATTCAGAGTCATTAAAGTCTATCAAAGTCATCTGCCCGGGTATGTTTTCCAGTTCAACGTCAATACGTTCATCAACGGTTTGAATTATAAACTTAATTTTTGCCACCCTGCGCCCTCTCTTGATAACTTCATAGGCGAAATGACAGTCTGTTTTCTTGTTGACCTCTTTCACAGCCGGGTCAAGCACAGCTCTCTTGAACTCTTTGAAAGCCAAATATGACTCTTGCCCTTTACAGTCAAGAACGGTATCACGCAGCTCGTCAAGGCTTACATCCCATTCGCCACGATAGCGGTTAGCCCTGATATAGACATACAGCAGATAGCTTGCCTTTCTGGTCAAACTGATAATATTTTCGAGCGCATACTTGAAGTAGTGATACTTGTTTATGCAGAAAAATAGGTCTTTTGCTTCTTCCGTGCAGGTTATTTCGATAATAGGCTTTCCGTATTCGTCCTTGTGGTAGTAGGCTTTGGTGAACAAAACAAACTGCAAATAGTCCTTGTTTGGCATTTGAAGCTCCACCACCTTACCGAGCATACCCTTTGTGTGCTTCTGCAAAGCCCTATAATTCGCACAGGTTATGCCCATAAGCTCCTCATACTCCTCTTTGGTAAAGATAACCGTGCGCCGTGTATCGTCCGCCGCATTGATACGGCTGATATAGGTATCGAGTATCTTCAATTCACCCAGCGTGAACGGAACGGAACGCATAAGCACAAGGGGGTCAGACTTCTGCACCCAATATTTCGGGTCAAGTTTCCCCATGATTTCGTTGTTTTCGCCCTTTAATTGAGCCATGATGCATCACCTCACAAGCCTATTATAACGCAATGGTGAATGAATGTCAATAACCTTTCACCTTTCATGGTCGAGCCTTTCACCTTTCATGGTCGAACCTTTCACCTTTCATGGTCGAGCCTTTCACCTTTAGATGTCAAAAGTCTCGAAAATAAGCCATTTTTAGACTGCCGTTATCAAGTAGAATTATCAAGTAGAGTTATCAAGTAAGTTATCAAGTCTATCTATCCGCGCGTGTGCGCGCGAGATAGACTGATTGACCGATTTTCGCACCCAATTTTTCTTTTTTACCGTTACAAGTGCATACCTCGATTACGGTGTTGCCTATGAGCTTGGTTAACCTTGTCGGCATACTTTTGATACTGTCCAAGCCGTTCAGGGTCGCTCCTGATAAAATCAATAAGAGATTGTTTGTGTGTTTCGAGGTGACGGTTCTCATTTTTCAGCTCTGCTATTTGCTGATTAAGGTGAATAACTTTCTTCAAACTGCTCTCCATATCTGAGCACCGTGCAGTAAGACGTTGGTTTTCTTGTTTAAGTCGGACACACTCAGCTTTAATTGCTAAACCTGATATGAGCTGTTCTTTAAGCTGAGTAGCCTCAGCAGAGGAAAACACTACTTTACCGCCAAATTTTGATTTACCGAGAGTTTTAATCTCGTCACGGGTGCGGAAATACTCCTTAATTGGCTCTATTTGCCCTTGTAAGCGATTTTTTTCAGCTGTGAGGGTTTCTACCTCTTTTTGCATTTTTTCCGCTTCAGCGGCTAATTCTCGGCTTTTCTCGGCTAATTTCTGTAGCTCCTGCCGT
Source organism: Eubacteriales bacterium (assembly GCA_045125655.1). Taxonomy (GTDB): domain Bacteria; phylum Bacillota; class Clostridia; order Oscillospirales; family CAG-272; genus RGIG4608. The sequence goes on from JBGVNP010000160.1 coordinate 1,689, forward strand.
TGCTGTTCAATTTCGGCGGCAAGTTTTGATTGCTGTTTGAGCTGTGCTACAGTCTGATTGCCCTCTTTTGTAGCTCCGTTCTCGATACCAAGCTCCCGACCAAACACTGTTTTAAGCTCACTTTCAAGTTCCTTATGGAACGTTCTGAGGTGGGAACGGCTTAAAACGAGCTTGCTGGAGACCGTCAGGCGGTTGTTTTTCTTATCGAGACCAACAGGAAGAAAGCAATAATGAAGGTGGGGAGTAGTTTCATCCATATGGACAGTAGCCGATAAGGTGTATTG
>JBGVNP010000161.1:0-1600 GCA_045125655.1 Eubacteriales bacterium
AAAGCTTTCGTAATCGACCTTATCGTCCTTTAAGGGCGTGATTATAGCCGTAGCCGCGCCCGTGAATATAGTTTTTTTCATTTGTTGTCTCCTTTTTACGAAAAAATGAAATTTGATACAAAAAAGCAGAGGCACAGGGTGCCTCTGCTACTTTAATGCCACCAATGGCAATTTTTTACGCAGTAGATAGCACTCCGCCAAGGTTTTGGCGACAGTATAACGGATGTTGTCCGAAATACCAGCACAGTCCCGCGTTAATTGACTGAACTTCGGCACCTGATCCTTTCCTTTTCGCAACGCCAACGCCGCTATACGCGAAAGCTACTCATACCAAGGTGCGCCTCTATCATATTGAAACAAGTATAACATAATTGCTTTTAGTTGTCAAGAGCTTTTATATTATATTTAATAATTTAAAACCGTTATAATATTTTTCCCGAAAGAAGATCTTCAAAGTTGCTTTTGAACTTTTTTGCGGGAATAGACGAGCAATCCTTTATCTCGTAATTCCACGTGCCTTGGTAGTTGACCTCCTCGAGCTTTTTCATAATGTCCTGCCATATACACTTGCCCTCACCGGGGAAGAGATGCATTTCGTCTATAAATTCATAGTCCGAGATATGGGTGGCAATTATACGGCTGCCCATGGCGGTTATTATATCAAGATTGGAGTCTATCAGCGAGTGGTTGGAGTCAAAGCAAAAATAAGCATCGGGAAGAGCTTTGGCGATTTTTCTTATCTCTATGCAATCACGGGCAATGCAGGAGCGAGGGAGGTTTTCGATAGCCAGCTTTATTCCGTTTGCCCGTGCAACCTCGTTTATTTTGCCGAGAGAGTCAATGGCAAAATCGAGATTGACAGAGCGCTTTTCCTCTGTGTAAGGCTCGGAGCTGGGATGAACAACGGCAATTTGCGCACCTCTGTCCGCGCATATTTTTAAAAGCTCACTTTGCATATCGACAAAGAGCCTTCTGCGGCCTTCAATTTCACTTGCGGGATCTACCGTGGGATAAAAGGGAAGATGAACGGAGCGTATGGTTACGCCAAAATCCGAGGCGGTTTTGAATATCTCTTTTGATCTGATGTCAAATCCGTCAAATTCATCGGTTCTGCATCCCGTCAGCTCCATAAATTCAATTCCGTTATTTCTAAGGTCCAGCATTCTCTCGCCACAAAAGTCGGGTAGCATAACCGATATACTGGGCTTCCAATCAAAGCGATTTGCCATTTTACACCTCGAATTATTTATAGTTTATTATATTGCCGTTTTCATATACGAAAAAGCCAAGCGTTTCTATAAGATCGTCGCCCCTTGCGATCCTGTCAGCATACGCGCGGCGGATTGAAGAGCTTTGCGAGAGCACATAAGGGTCGCCACGGTAATCCTCGTCAAAAACTCTCCATACAACGTTGTTTATGCTGCTTACGTTGTCATGTATCAAAAGATAGTCCTTTGCGAATGTGACTATGTTCGAAGAGGGAGAAAGCACTGAGCCGAGCCAGGGATCAAGCATCCACGAGTGACAGCAAAAGAGAATTGGCTGACCGTCAAACTCAACACGGAAAAACTCGCTTGCCAATCGGTACGATTCGAGAACC
>JBGVNP010000162.1:0-2824 GCA_045125655.1 Eubacteriales bacterium
AACAGTCAGCAACAATGGATTGAGTATCGCGCTTATACCGCAGACGGTTGACCTTATTGTGAAGAATGAAGGACTTGATGATATTTCCGCTATGAATGAATTTTATCACTCCAAAACCTATGAAATGCTCGCTAAAGAAGAAACAAAGATGTGGCATTTCAGCCCTATGACCGTTTATTCAATGTGGAAACACGAAAAAGAGACGGGAGAAGTTGTATTTCCGGAGGAATGAGTTATGAGTAAAGAATTACCGTTTATGGTGCTTTGTGTTGAAGAATACAAAAACCAAAAAGGACTTACGGGCAAGGAAGTTATGACCTTGTTTAACAAGTATTCGGTATGCGAATATATCCAAGACTTTTATGAGGTGTTGCATACTACGGGAGCAAGATATATCGTCAATGATATTGACCTTTATATCAAGTCTCGCCAAACCGCATAAATCAAAATCGAATATAACAGTTTAACTAACCGAACGGCACTAAAATCTGTTACTGTTATGATAAAAGAATATCATAAGGAGGCAGTATATATGAGCCAAAGAGCAGTATTATGGTGTCGGTCTGAAATGGGAAACACAGAGGACTTGACACGACAAAATCAAGTCCTCTCTTTCTATTGTAAAGAGCAAGGAATGAAAGCAGTTCGCACTATCATTGAATATGGAAAAGCGGATATATTGAAGCTACGGAACTTTCGCCAAATGGCAAGGTATGATGAGTGTGATGTGATACTCGTTGAGAACTTTGATGTGTTAGACTTTTCGCCTGATGTAACAACAGAGGAAATTAAATATCTCAATGAGCGAGGCGTAAGAATAGTATCGGTGGACGAGGGAGAAATAACCCCCGATATGTTACCCGATCTGTATCGAAAACGGTTTAAGATTATCGTGTGCAACAGAAACATATACAACCGCAGACGGAAAATCCGTTACAACTAAATAAAGATAATCATAATCCGTTGGATAACTTGGAGGGTTTGATTGTTCAGAAGAACAGTCAGACCCTCTATTTTTTGTAAAAGGAGAGTAAAAAATATGACATTAGCATTGAATAAAGAATTAGCAAAAAGAGCCGTTGTATTACTTCGTGCTTCATCTAAACAACAGACAGACCGAGAACACGACTTTGACATACCCCAACAGAAATCTATCCTTTTGCCGTTCGTAGAGTCGAAAGGTTGGGATTTAGTAAAGGTATTTACCGAGGGCGGTGTATCGGGCTTTAAGGTATCGGCAAATGACCGAGACGCCATTCAAGACATAAAGAAAATGGCAGATCGCAGAGAGTTTGACATACTCGTAATTTATATGTCAGACCGTCTCGGACGTATCGCAGATGAAACGCCGTTGATCGTATCTTATCTCAACCAAAGAGGTATTACGGTGTTCTCCTATACCGAGGGGGAAATAAGTGCGAAAGACCATACAAGCAAGCTCATAACCTATATCCGTTATTGGCAAGCCGAGGGCGAGAGCCGCAAGACCTCTCAACGTGTATCGGACGCGATTGTTCAAGCCGTTACCGAGGGGCGTTACCGTGGTGGTGCTACCGCCTACGGTTACAAGATGATAAACAACGGACGAAACAATTATAAAGGAAAACCCGTACTTGATATTACGGTGGACGAGGACGGCGAAGCTCCCGTAGTCAGACTGATATATTTCCTTGCAAGAGAGCGAAATATGGGTTGTTGGGCTATCGCAAAATACCTTAACGATAACGGCTACAAGACAAGACACGGCGGCTTGTGGACGAACACCCAAGTAAGACAGATTTTGACCAACCCGATATACAAAGGCTACTATGAGTTGAGACAGAAAAAGAACGAGCGAGGAAATCCCAAAGTTGTATCTCCGTTTATGCCTGAACTCGTTATCATTCCCGAAGAAGAATGGAACGCAACACAAGAGGTTATGGAGAAACGAGCAACCCGAAAGAAAGGTATCAAGAACACCAACTACGGCTCTATGCTTTTAGCGGGACTTATGTTTTGCGGATATTGTGGCGAGAAGATGACCTCGTTTCAAGGCAAAAGCAAAACCGTTGTTGTGGACGGTAAGGAAGAAAGAACATATATTCCTAAATACCGTTGCCGTTCGGTAAGGTATCCGACTGAAAATCCTTGTCAGGGACAGTCAACGTATAGTGCAAAGAAAGTAGAAAGAGTTGTGATAGACGCTCTTAAAAAGTATATCTCAACTCTGAATACGCAAGAGTTGTCCGTATCGTATCTTGAAAGAGTCGAGGAACAAATCAAGATAGCGAAAAACGAATTGTCAAGGTTGCTTGCCGCCCAAACAAGAACGGTAAAGGAATTGAGTGCATTAAAAGACGAGGTTGTAAAATCTCTTATCGGAGAGAGCCGTTTTGACAGTACAATGTTGCAAGAACTGTTGTCTAAAAAAGAACTTGAAGTCAAGAGTAGTGCCGAGCAGATCGAGAACAAGGAACGAGAACTTGAGGGCTTGACGAGCAGCCGCAATAGCGTTTTTGAACTCAACAGTAAAATGCAATCTTGGGATACTGACTTTGAAGATCAAGGCGTGGACGGACAAAAGGCTATGTTGTATCAAGTTGTTGACCGCATAGACATTTACCGAGATAGAGTTGAAATTCACGTCAATATTAAAATGGATATGTATGAGAACGGCTTGTCGGATAGGTTGCAAGCTCCGACAAGCGAACTCATAACAGTTCCCGCGAAAATTGAGGACAACGACAATCTCCCTATGGTAGCTTGTGGAACAGACCAAACCGTTTTATCGGGACAGTCTATTATAGGGGGTGTAAACTCGGTATCGTTAGCAGCGTAACTTCTA
>JBGVNP010000163.1:0-1584 GCA_045125655.1 Eubacteriales bacterium
GCGACTCGGAGTTTGCGTTTTTTGTGCGTGGCTTCGGTCACGCACTTTTTAATTTGGAGGGAAAATGAAAGCTATTGTTTATACATCTAATACAGGACATACCGCTGAGTATGCGAAAATACTTGGTGAAAAAACGGGATTGCCCGTATATGCTTTGAGCGGAGCCCAAAAACAGTTGTCAAGCGGAACGGAGATTATATATCTTGGTTGGCTATTTGCCAACGGAATCAAGGGATACAAAAAGGCGGCGAAGAAATACAAGATTTCTGCCATTTGTGCCGTCGGTCTTTGCGATACCGGAACTGCCCTTGATGAAGTTCGTAAGGCAAACGCTCTTTCCGAAGAAATTCCGCTTTTCACTATGCAGGGCGGTATGGATAAGACCAAGCTCCGTGGAATCAATAAGTTTATGATAAATATGCTGACAAAAGGAATAGATTCCAAAAAAGATAGGACGGAAGAAGATGAGCGAATGCTTTATCTTTTGAAGAACGACAAAAACTATGTCAGCGAAGATAACACATCCGCTTTTATGGAGTGGTATTGCAAACAGTGAGGCGAAAAATGAAAAGGCTTATCGCAATAATTATATCAGCACTATTACTCGTGTGCTTTGTTGGTTGTGGTGATTCTACGAATACAAACGGCGTCCCCGATCCCGACAAAATCGTTCCAAAACGAGAAATTCTCATAGAAAATTTAGAAGATAAGGGCTATCAAATTAAAACGCAAACTACCGTTGAAGGCTCTGATTTGGTTGTTGACCGCGTTATAGCACAAAAAGAAAGCAAATTTATTGATATAGTATATGGACTATCTGCTGAAGATTCTGCGAAAATTTTTGAACTGTACTGTGAACTATATTCCGACGACTATTACATTCTTGCTCAAAACGGAAACTATGTTTATTGTGTTAGCGATAAAAAGACTTTCAAAAATGCAGGATTTACAACAACGGACAATGTTGGTGTTCAGTATATAAACAATTGACCTATATTTTCGGAGGTGATAGATTGAATCCATCAACATACATACCGATAATCTTCCTATGGATTATAATATTTATTCTGTTCCGCAATCGACGGAAAGCTGTAATTGTAAGAAAAATAATAGAAAAAAGAAAAACAGGAGGAAATATAGAAATGAAAGAGCTTGCAGCAAAATTTATTGAAAAAGAGTGCATTATCTCTTCTTTTGACGGAAGCCATCAGTATGAGGGCGTAATAAAAGAAGTTACTGATGGAGCAATTCTTGTGGAAAAGGACGGCAAGATTGAAGCTATCAACCTTGACTTTGTTATCCGTATCAGAGAGTATCCAAAAAATAAGAACGGAAAGAAAAAATCCGTAGTATTGGACTAATAAATTCCAAATTGACACGAAGGATGCAGAAAGTAAATTTTTAGAATGATTTCAAAGGAGAAAAACTTTATGTACATTTACAAAACAGAAATATTAACAGTAAGTACGAAATGGTTTTCCGACAAAGCAAATGAAGATGACATTGCGATGCTGGATAAGCTGATAAACGAAAGAGCTTCTGAGGGGTGGGAGCTTGCAACATATGATTATATGGCAACGTCAT
>JBGVNP010000164.1:0-6300 GCA_045125655.1 Eubacteriales bacterium
AATTATTAGTCTTATATATTATTCAAAGATTTCTTTGTGTAAATAAATAGTTAAATATTCTATAAATAAATGAGAATATTTGTTAATATCAATAAAACAATTATTATTCATCATAAATGTGTGTAAAATAGAATAAATAGCCAAATGATCAGTTCCCTCAATATATGATATATAATATATATTGTCTCCAACTTTGTTTAAATATATTATAACGCTGGCACATTTCAATAAAATTCCGTATTCATTTTTACAAATATTTAAAGTTGATAAATAAATGTATTTTGATAAGTCATTACAAGAAATGACTTTTCTTGTGTGTTTTAGCGGAGTATATTTATCATTTTCATTTAATTCTTCAACAAATAAATACTCTTTATAGAAATCATTGTCATATTTTGCTAAAAGTTCCTTATTATATATAATATTCATATTTATACACTTCCTCACATATAAATAATAATATATTTTTAAACTATTTAAAATAGTAAAAAATCCATAAAATAAAAAAAATAAAAAAAGTTAAAAAAATTTTTAAAAAAGTGTTGACACCGCAATAACATAGTGGTATCATATAGAAGCTGAAGTCAAGGAACAGCAAAATATTATATAAAATATAATGTTTCTTGATAAAGTAAGCGATCTTTGAAAACTAGACAGAATATAAACACAACGTCAATAAAACAAAGAAAAAATAAGAAGCACAGGAAATCAAACTTATAATAGAAAATACTCGAAAGAGTAAACATATAAGAAATAAGAGAGTTTGATCCTGGCTCAGGATAAACGCTGGCGGCGTGCCTAATACATGCAAGTTGAACGGAGAGCTTCGGCTCTTAGTAGCGAACGGGTGAGTAACACGTAGGCAACCTGCCCTGTTGACTGGGATAACTGATCGAAAGGTTAGCTAATACCGGATAATAACATGCACCGCATGGTGTGTGGATGAAAGTTGGGATACAACACAACAGGATGGGCCTGCGGCGCATTAGCTAGATGGTGAGATAGCAGCCCACCATGGCAATGATGCGTAGCCGATCTGAGAGGATGTACGGCCACATTGGAACTGAGACACGGTCCAGACTCCTACGGGAGGCAGCAGTAGGGAATTTTCGGCAATGGGGGAAACCCTGACCGAGCAACGCCGCGTGAACGATGAAGGCCTTCGGGTCGTAAAGTTTTGTTGTTAGGGAAGAATGGCGCCTACAGGGAATGGTAGGCGAGTGACGGTACCTTACGAGGAAGTCACGGCTAACTACGTGCCAGCAGCCGCGGTAATACGTAGGTGGCAAGCGTTATCCGGAATTATTGGGCGTAAAGGGAGAGTAGGCGGTTTAGAAAGTGCAAGGTAAAAGGCTAGTGCTCAACGCTAGTATGCTTTGCAAACTAATAGACTAGAGTACAGGAGAGGTTAACGGAATTCCATGTGTAGCGGTGAAATGCGTAGATATATGGAGGAACATCGGTGGCGAAGGCGGTTAACTGGACTGGAACTGACGCTGAGGCTCGAAAGCGTGGGGAGCAAATAGGATTAGATACCCTAGTAGTCCACGCCGTAAACGATGATTACTAAGTGTTGGGGGAACTCAGTGCTGAAGTTAACACATTAAGTAATCCGCCTGGGGAGTACGTTCGCAAGAATGAAACTCAAAGGAATTGACGGGTGCCCGCACAAGCGGTGGAGCATGTGGTTTAATTCGACGCAACGCGAAGAACCTTACCAGGCCTTGACATGCCATTAAAGGCCCTAGAGATAGGGAGATAGTTATAGTGGACACAGGTGGTGCATGGTTGTCGTCAGCTCGTGTCGTGAGATGTTGGGTTAAGTCCCGCAACGAGCGCAACCCTTGTCGATAGTTACCAACAGTAAGATGGGGACTCTATTGATACAGCCTCTGTAAGGAGGAGGAAGGTGGGGATGACGTCAAATCATCATGCCCTTTATGGCCTGGGCAACACACGTGCTACAATGGGGAGGACAAAGAGCTGCCAGCCGGCGACGGTGAGCGAATCTCATAAACCTCTTCTCAGTTCGGATTGGAGTCTGCAACTCGACTCCATGAAGTTGGAATCGCTAGTAATCGCGAATCAGCTATGTCGCGGTGAATACGTTCTCGGGCATTGTACACACCGCCCGTCAAACCATGGGAGTCGGAAATACCTGAAGTCGTTATCCTAACCGAAAGGAGGGAGGCGCCTAAGGTAGAGCTGATGACTGGGGTTAAGTCGTAACAAGGTATCCCTACGGGAACGTGGGGATGGATCACCTCCTTTCTAAGGAGTAATAACCAAAAACGAAAAAAAGAGTGTAACTCTTAAGAAACAACGATTAAATGTGCTAAAAGTTGTGAATCTGTCTAGTTTTGAAGGATTGCTTAAAGCAAAACTTCAAACGAAAGAGATCTTTGAAAACTGGATATGGAAAGTTTTTCTGTAATAGTATAAATTTTTTAGGGTAAAAAAAACTAAGAAACGAGACAACAAAAAAAACAGTAAAAAGTTACAAACACAAAAGCAAATTATAAAGGGCGTTGGGTGAATGCCTTGGCACTATATGACGAAGAAGGACGTGACTACCTGCGAAAAGCTACGGGGAGCTGGAAGTAAGCATCGATCCGTAGATATCCGAATGGGGAAACCCGGCACAAGTAATGTTGTGTCATCCATACGTGAAAACATAGCGTATGAGAAGAAAAACCTAGTGAATTGAAACATCTTATGTAGCTAGAGGAAAAGAAAGAGAATCGATTCTCTGAGTAGCGGCGAGCGAAAGGGGAGGAGCCCAAACCATAGCAATATGGGGTTAGGACCGCGACGTGTGATGCGTTGGCTTAGACGAAATGTTTGAATGACATACCAAAGACGGTGAAAGTCCAGTAGTCGAAAAGTCAGAATGCAGCTAGCGGAATCCAGAGTACGGCGAAGCACGTGGAATTTTGTCGGAATGAGCGCAGACCACTGCGTAAGGCTAAATACAAGATAGTGACCGATAGTGAACCAGTACCGTGAGGGAAAGGTGAAAAGAACCCCGGGAGGGGAGTGAAAAGAATCTGAAACCTGATGCCTACAAGAAGTCAGAGGGCGTTAAAGCCTGATGGCGTGCCTATTGAAGAAGGAACCGGCGAGTTACCGTTGCGTGCGAGGTTAAGTGGGAGACACGGAGCCGAAGCGAAAGCGAATCTTAAGAGGGTATAAAGTACGTAACGGTAGACCCGAAACCAGACGATCTAGCCATGAGCAGGTTGAAGTGGTAGTAAAATACCATGGAGGACCGAACCAACTTTCGTTGAAACGACAGTGGATGACTTGTGGCTAGGGGTGAAATTCCAATCGAGTTTGGAGATAGCTGGTTCTCCCCGAAATAGCTTTAGGGCTAGCGTTGTGAATTGTTATGTGGAGGTAGAGCACTGAAAAAATGCGGGCCCCATCCAGGGGTACCAAGTTTTATTAAACTCCGAATGCCATGTAATAGAAGCAGCAGTCAGACTACGAGTGATAAGATCCGTGGTCAAGAGGGAAACAGCCCAGATCAACAGTTAAGGTCCCAAAGTACATGCTAAGTGTAAAAGGATGTGGTATTGCACAGACAACTAGGAGGTTCGCTCAGAAGCAGCTAACCTTTAAAGAGTGCGTAACAGCTCACTAGTCGAGTGAAACTGCGCCGAAGATTTACCGGGGCTAAGCATGACACCGAAACTTTGGATTCGTATCTAAGATACGAGTGGTAGGGGAGCGTTGTAGGAGCGGCGAAGTCATAACGAAAGTAGTGGTGGAGCGACTACAAGTGAGAATGCCGGTGTGAGTAACGAATAGTAGTGAGAATCTACTACACCGATTGAGCAAGGTTTCCTGGGGTAAGGGTCGTCCGCCCAGGGTAAGTCGGGACCTAAGGCGAGGCCGAAAGGCGTAGTCGATGGACATCAGGTTGATATTCCGAACCTTTGCAAAGGAGACGGAGAGACGGAGAAGGTAAGCTGTGCTGGTTATTGGATTCCAGTCTAAGCAGAGCAGGTGGTGCGCAGGCAAATCCACGCACAAATCCAGGCTGTGATGGGGAGGGACCTAGAGATAGGACCCGAGACAGTGTAGACAGCTCCCAAGAAAATCTTCTATCATTAACTTTGTAAAGCCCGTACCGAGAACGAACACACGTGCTCAAGGATAAATGTCCTAAGGTGAGCGAGACAACTGTTGTAAAGGAACTCTGCAAAATGACCCCGTAAGTTAGCGAGAAGGGGAGGTCTAGCGATAGACCCGCAGTGAATAGGCCTAGGCAACTGTTTAACTAAAACACAGCTTTATGCTAAGCCGCAAGGCGACGTATATGAGGTGATGCCTGCCCAGTGCTGGAAGGTTAAGAGGATTTGTTAGCGCAAGCGAAGCTTTGAATTGAAGCCCCAGTGAACGGCGGCCGTAACTATAACGGTCCTAAGGTAGCGAAATTCCTCGTCAGGTAAATTCTGACGCGCATGAATGGTATAATGATCTAGGCGCTGTCTCTACAGCAGGCTCGGTGAAGTCTTAGTACCTGTGAAGATGCAGGTTACCCGCGACTAGACGGAAAGACCCCATGGAGCTTTACTATAACTTGATATTGAAACATTGCTATTGATGCACAGGATAGGTGGGAGGCTGAGAAGGAGAGATTTTGGTCGCTCTGGAGCCGACGGTTGGATACCACTCTTTAATAGTGATGTTTCTAACGAAGACCGTAATCCGGTAATTCGGACAGTGTCAGGTGGGTAGTTTGACTGGGGCGGTCGCCTCCTAAAAGGTAACGGAGGCGCCCAAAGGTACCCTCAGTATGGTTGGAAATCATACGTTGAGTGCAAAGGCATAAGGGTGCTTGACTGCGAGACCTACAAGTCGAGCAGGGACGAAAGTCGGGCTTAGTGATCCGGCGGTGCTGAGTGGAAAGGCCGTCGCTTAACGGATAAAAGCTACCCTGGGGATAACAGGCTGATTGCGCCCAAGCGTTCACAGCGACGGCGCAGTTTGGCACCTCGATGTCGGCTCATCGCATCCTGGAGCTGTAGCAGGTTCCAAGGGTTGGGCTGTTCGCCCATTAAAGCGGTACGCGAGCTGGGTTCAAAACGTCGTAAGACAGTTTGGTCCCTATCTGTCGCGGGCGCAGGAAGATTGAAAGGATCTGTCTCTAGTACGAAAGGACCGAGATGGACACACCTCTGGTGCACCAGTTGTCACGCCAGTGGCACAGCTGGGTAGCTATGTGTGGAACGGATAAACGCTGAAGGCATCTAAGCGCGAAACCGACCTTAAGATGAGTCTTCCCATTCGCAAGAAGTAAGGATCCTCCAAAGTCAGGAGGTTGATAGGTCAGGTGTGTAAGTGTTGTGAGACATTAAGCTGACTGATACTAATAATCCGAGGATTTGAATTGTGTTTGTTAAAAAATTATAGTAAAATAAATCCATATCTAGTTTTGAAAGATTATCTTTCAGAAAAAAAGTCTGGTGACGATGGCACGGTGGACACACCTGTACCCATCCCGAACACAGAAGTTAAGCACCGTAACGGCGATTGTATCCGTAAGGAGAGAGGAGCACGTTGCCGGGCTTTTTTTTTGCTCTTTTTTTCAATGTTTTTAATGATTAAACCATTTATTTATTTTGTGATATTGTAACATTAGGTGATATTTGCTATGAAAATTTGTAAAAAACACTAGTGCTATTATTATTTTTGTACTCATTAACGCTAACTTCGTTTAATAATTTTCAAACATCTAGTTCAATTACTGAGATAAATTTCGTGGGATTTATTTATTGATGGTAGTAAACCGTATTTTGATTATGTTATTGATCGCGCATAAAGCTAGAATGTTTGATTAAGAAAATAGTCCTGCTTCAATTGAATAATTATCTTCAAAGACTTCAGTGCATTATAATTTGAGTTTTGTTCGTTTTTACATATTGATAATTTAATCACTAAAGAGTCTATAAATCTATATGGGTTAAAAATAACAGTTTTATCAGCGTTTGATTTATTTTTTATTTAAGAACAACTTTTTAAAAACATGAAATGCATAGAATAGAAGTTAAAACTTATGAACCAACAGATTTATATCTTACATTTGATAATTTTCTTGATAAACAAATTGATTTTGAGAAAATTTGGAATTTGATTTTGCTTTTAATATTTGAAAATAAAATGGTGTAAATGTCAACTTTAAAATGTAGGAAAATTGCAATCTAAAATGTAGGTTTATTCATCTTGATCATCAAATATTCTTCTACCTTTAATACGATAAGATTGACCAGTAATCTTTACAATATCGCAATGATG
>JBGVNP010000165.1:0-1902 GCA_045125655.1 Eubacteriales bacterium
AGCATCACACCGAGCGAATACCGTGAAAAGTATTCAGGAGAGGCTGTAACTTGGCACGATCTTTCCGGTAAAATTGCAATCAGCCATTTTAGACGAAGCTTTCCTGAATTAAAGGTGTCGGATATTGACCTTGCCCTTGACTTTTGCTTTACCCATAATCCTCTAAAGTATGCCGAGGATTTTGTGGGAATGACGGTTGCAGAGTCCGAGATTCTTACGCTCGGCAATCCCGAAAATCTTGAACACTTCATTTATGTATCGGATTATAATTCCGTAGAGCCTGCCGTAATGCTCATATGCGAAAACGAAGAAGATGCACTTCCTTATTTGAAGCTTTTTGCCAAGCTCGCAAATCCGCGATTTTCTATTCGCAGATCTGTTGATACAGAATGGGAGGCATTTGACGCTGAGGTTGCCAAGCTCGGTTTGACCTGCCGCTACGGATACGATATGATCTATCCGAACGACTCTATTTCTGTTCCCGAATATGATGGATTGTCGATCCGCCTGCTTACCGTAGATGATATATCGCAAGTCAAGGTGTTCAAGCAAAGTGGCGGATGTGCAGAATGTCACGTTAGAGCAATTCAGATATGCTTTGACGGCAAAGGCAACGCAGGAATGAAACCGATGGGCGTATTTGCAAATGGTGAGCTTATCTGCCTTGCTATGCCTACACTTGACCAAATTCGTGAGCTTAGAAAATACGATATTGGCGCGATCTTTACCATTAACACAAACAAAGAAGATGAAGCTATTGACCTTATGTGGAAGTATGCTGTTGATTACTGTTTGAAGGACAATGCTTCGATTGGAAATTCTAATGCAGACGAGGATGATTCGCCCCTTGGAGTACCCGTATGTGAGCGTGTTGGACTTGTAAGGGTAGCGAAAAATTGCGTCTATTGTAAATAATTATTTTGTTTTGAGGGAGCACATTTTCAATGATGCGCTCCCTCTTTTCTATTTTATACGTGAAAATGGTAGAAATTTTTACATTTTTATGTTATAATCATTATGTGACTTCAGATGCAAAGGTGTATACGGGGATGAACGAGAATATTTTGTCTGCATTTAAAAATGAGTTAGGATACGTTGATGCCACAAATCAATATGTTGAACTGTCGGTTAGGATGACTGAAAAAGATTATGGCTCGGTTTTAAAAAGTGATTTGCGCGAATTAGCCCAAAGCGTAAATCTGAATGTATCTTCTCTCGCAGAAGATTATATGTGCAGAATTAGCAAAAGTTATATAGTAAATGTTAATTCTTGTTTTGAGAATTTTCTCAAATCATTTAGACATCTTCCCGGTTCTCCTACCAATATCACAAAAATTGAAAAAACGAGCGAAGACGATTGGTTGGAATGGACACTGAGAATCGCCTTTTCAAGCATTGAAAACGACCTTAAAAATGATATCGTTATTTGTGAATACTATCGTTTAATTCGAAACTGTATAGTTCATAATGGAGCAGCCACTGCTGCCTTAAAAAACAAATATGCACTAATTAAAACCACCGGTAATTCAAGATTAAATGCCCCCAATGGATTGGATTCTCTTACTTTTGACGATCAAGTTTTATTTTCAAGAGCAGCCTACAATGTTGCAAAGTACATTTTTAATAATAGTCAGTACGATATAAACGCTATTATTGAAGCAAATAGAGAAAGCTTGATTGATTTAATTAAGCCTTTTCAAGAGCCGAGCTCTCACTCAAGAGCAACCAAAAAAGTAAAATATTTTATTGGTTTATTATATCCCGAATTGACGAATGTGAGTTGGGAGCACGAGGTAGCTAAGTTACTTAGTGAATAGTAAAAATGAGGCATTCGCTTAACGGTAAAGCATCCCCCTTCATAAGTACATCGCTTACTTTGGGGTGTATTTATGAAGGGGAAGA
>JBGVNP010000166.1:0-9059 GCA_045125655.1 Eubacteriales bacterium
GACAAACAATATATCAACACCTTACAATTAAATGTGGAGGTGGTAATATTGATATACAATAAATATCAAGTATCAAGGAACTTATCGTGGCAGGTCATTATTAACGAAAGAATAAGCGAACTGCCGATAAATGTAGTAAAATTATGTCATTCAATGGGTATTACAGTTAAACTTTACAAACCGAAAGATGATAATTCGGGTATGACAGTAATGTTTAACGGTGCCCCGGTAATATTGGTGGCTGCTAATGAACCGCGTGAGAGACAACGGTTTACAATAGCTCATGAGCTGGGGCATATACTACTCGGTCACGTTGGCCAATATAAACTTGTTAATAGGGAACCATCAAAAAATGATAATCCTATTGAACAAGAAGCAAATGTATTCGCTTCTCGATTGCTCGCTCCTGCCTGCGTTTTGTGGGGCTGTAATGCAAAAACAGCGGAAGATATTATGAAATTATGCGATATTAGCCGAACAGCAGCCGAATACAGACAACAACGTATGGATAAGCTGTTGGCGAGAAATAAGTTTTTGTTACATCCATTAGAAAGACAAGTCTATTCACAATTCACAAATTACATATCAAATAATAAATTATAAATCATCGGGAACGTCCGGTAATTGATTTATAAGAATTTCAAGCGCTTTGACCTGTTCATCGGTCAGGCGCTTTTCTATTTGTCTGCCGTCTCTGCCTGCGATTCTGAGGATGTTTTCTTTTGGATGACTGTCATTGTTAAACTGAATGTCATTTATAAGAGTTTTATTATCGTTCTCGCCGATTAAATATGAAACAGAAACGCCGAAATAGTTGGCTATTTTCTGCATCTTATCGGCTTTCGGTCGGTAGTTGCCGTGTTTCCACTCGCTTAACGTTGATTGAGAAATTCCGGTTTCCTTAGCAACTTGTGCGGCGGTTACATTGTGTTTTTTTAACAATTCGACAAAAATTTCATACATATTTTGTACACCCCTAACAAAATTAAGAAATCTGAATAAAGCGTGTTGACAAATTAAGAAAACCGAATTATAATAAAAATACAACTTCGGAAAACTGAATAATTCGCCGCGCTTAATTGACCGTTTTTTTGCAGAGTTCTTAACTTCCTATTCTTTTCTCTGCAACAGCTCAACCCCGCCAATCATCGCCGGTATGGTGGACCGGAGCAGTGCGGGAAGAGCATCATGAGAAAGCTAATAAGCTTTTCCATGAAAATCACCTCCCGTTTTTTTATTTGCAAAAACTACCGAAAAGGAAAAACTTAACGGCAATTATTGCATAAGCAGTTAAAAAGGTGGCAGCCCTTAACTGCTTTTAGTATATATCGGTTTTCCGAAGTTGTCAACATTAAAAAAAGGAAGTGATAAAAATCAATGTATGAAGTATTTGAGAAAAAAGCCAAAGAAAAGGGTGTAAACGCCTTTCAAGTGGCGAAAGCAACAGGAATTGCCAATTCGACTTTGTGTGAATGGAAGGCAGGGAGATACACACCCAAAATCGACAAGCTAATCAAACTTGCCGAATATTTCGGTTGTGATGTAATGGACTTTTACAAGAAAGGGTGAGTAAGAGAAATGCAACTGATTAACGCGAATGAACCGCACAGGCTTGTGCTTCGTCGGAGAAAAATCAGACGTCAAGATGGGAGACCGGTTATCAGGGTATCGCCTGCGGTGTATCAGATACTTGCAGATTTGAGCGATGATACCGGGCATACGATTTCGGATATAGCAAGTGCGATGATTGAATTTGCATTAGAACGAACTGAAATTGAATAGGAGTGATTATAATGCCGGCACTTAGAAAGAATAAGGACCAAATAAGAGAAACTGAAATTAAAAAGTTATTTACAGCGGCTTTGCTTGATAAGGGCTGGACTCAAAAGCATTTGGCAAAGCTTCTGGGTATGGATTCAGGCAACCTCAGCCGAACAATCAATCATCCGTTGAAGCGTGAATTTCATACTTTATTACGTATAGCGGACAAGCTCGGAGTTAATCTCGGCGAAGCATTATTAAAAAGTAATTGAAAATCAAGGAGAGTGGGTGATTAAAATGCTGACTATCGAACAGTACATAGCAATATGGTGTGGAGTGGTGCTTTTGATTAGTTTAATTTCAATGCGTGCAGAACGAAAACGGCATGTTAACGAAATTAAACGATTAAAAGAACGACTCGATTTAGCAGAGGCCAATCGGGACCTATACGAGTCCGATGCGCGACACTATTATGAAGCATGGAAAAAAGAAAAAGAGCTTGCCGCGGCAAAACGCGGACAAGCCCAAAAGAAAAAAGATTCTGTGATTATAATACCAGAAAAAATTATTTGAGTCAAGAAAAGGGGAAATATTTATGTATAAAAAAAGCGATTTTGCAAGAGATGCGTTAATTATTGTATCAAATGGCGATAGTTTGCGTGAGGATTATGAATATTATAACAAGCTGATTGATTATCTTGCTGATAAGTTAGTAAGCGAATTAAACTCCGAAAAATGGGAACAGCGTTCAGAAGAAGAAAAGGCAAAACTCATTGAAGAATTAAAAAAAGACGCGGAGGAATCAATAAATGAGCACACTATATAAATTGTCAGCCGAATATAACGAAGTTCTTGAAATGATGGACAATCCCGACATCGATATTCAATGTATTCTTGATACTCTCGAAGGGATATCGGGGGAAATTGAAATCAAAGCAGATAATTACGCCAAGATAATTAAAGAATCCGAAGGAAAAGTCACCATGCTTGACAGCGAAATTAATAGGCTGGCCGAACGGAAAAATGCTATTAAGGCACGAGTAGCCGGTATGAAGCGGTCGTTAACATTGGCAATGAAGGCAGTAAATAAAGAGAAATTTAAAACCGACCTTTTTTCTTTTGGTATTCAAAAAAACCCTCCATCTGTAATTATTGATAATCCGGATAGAGTGCCTGATAAATACTTAACACTGCAAGAGCCAACGGTAGATAAAAAAGGAATATTGGCTGCAATAAAAAGCGGAGAAACTATTGATTTTGCACACATAGAACAATCGGAAGGAGTGAGAATTAGATAATGGGAATACCTGTAATGATTTTAGGCGAAAGTGGAAGCGGCAAAAGCACATCTATGAGAAATTTTAAAGCCGGTGAGATAGGAATAATCAACGTGGGAAAAAAACCGTTACCTTTTCGTTCTCAAATAAAGCCGTTTAATAGCGACGATTATTCAAAAATAGTAACCGTTATGCAAAAAGCGACAACTAAATCTATTGTAATTGACGACTGTCAATATCTTATGGCAAACGAATTTATGAGAAACGCAAAGGTGACGGGATTTCAGAAGTTTACTGATATTGCGCTTAATTTTTGGTCCCTTGTTCAGATTGTTATTGACCAGTTGCCTGAAGACGTTATCGTTTATTTTCTCGGTCATATTGAGAGAGATGCCAACGGCAACGAGAAATTTAAGACAATCGGTAAAATGCTCGATGAAAAAATTACGATTGAGGGGTTATTTACGATTGTTCTGAAAACGGTTGTAAGTGATGGCAAGTATCAGTTTTCCACACAGACCAACGGAATGGACACAGTTAAATCACCGCTCGGAATGTTTGACGAGCCGCTTATTGAAAACGATTTAAAAATGGTAGATGAAACTATCAGAGATTATTACAACATTAAAGGAGATAAAAAATAATGAAAGCATTTAATGGATATGAAGAAGTAAAGGCAGCTACCGAAAGAGTAACATTGCCAAAAGGTGGCTATGTAGTAAAGATTAAGGCAGCTCAGGTAAAGACTTATCAGGGACAAAACGGTGAATTTGAAAAGCTTGAAATCGCTTTTGATATTGCCGAAGGTGAATACAAGGGCTATTTCCAAAATGATTTTGATAATCAGAATACAGAGGACAAGCGTTGGAAGGGTGTCCTTCGCCAGTACATACCGATAGATGACGGAAGCGAAAAGGATGCGAGAACAAAATCGTATTTCAAGGCGATGATTGAAGCTATCGAGGATAGCAATTCCGGTTATCACTGGGACTGGGATGAAAAGAAATTAAAAGGCAAGATTGTCGGTTGTTTATTCCGTCTTGAAGAATGGGAATGGGACGGCAAAAGCGGATGGAAAACTGCTGCTCTCAAGTTCATTGAAGCACAGAAAATCAGAGATGGAAAATTCAAGGTGCCGAATGATAAACCTTTAAATACAAACAATCAGACGACATTTACTCAGCTTAATCCGCTTGATGTTAGCGCGGATGATGACGAGGACCTTCCGTTCTGATGGATATTTTTGAAATCAATGAAGCTCTTGATAACATAACATTATTAGTTGACACAAGAGAGCAAGAAACGGCTGCTTTAAAAAAAAGACTTGAACAAACAGGATTGCCGTATAAACGAGAAAAACTCGACTTTGGCGATTATTCAGCGATGTGTGAGGCTGGCGGAAAAAAATATGATTTCCGCCAAGTTCTCGCCATTGAAAGAAAAATGAGTCTTGACGAAATATGCGGCTGTTTTTGTAAAGGTCGCGGACGCTTCACAAGAGAATTTGAACGAGCGGCTGATTCAGGAGCAAAAATATATTTATTAATTGAAAACGCAAGCTGGGAAGCGGCATATGCAGGTAAATATCGCAGTCAAATGAATTCTAAGGCGTTTACTGCGAGTTTGCTCGCATGGTTAGCGCGATATAATTGTCAACTAATATTTTGCAAAGCGGAAACAAGCGGTAAGCTGATAGCGGATATTCTATATAGAGAAATAAAAGAACGTTTGGAGGGGGCAGCGGATGAATAATATCGATATTACGGCTATTAAAACTCGATATACCATGAAGGATATTATTAATAGACTGGGAATTGAAATAGACCGAAAGGATTTTATCTGCTGTCCTTTTCATAACGAAAAAACGCCGTCATTTAAGGTGTATGATTACTCGTTTTATTGTTTCGGTTGCGGGGTAGGCGGCGACATAATAGATTTCGTTAAGCGTTATCTTAATCTATCTTTTTCGGAAGCCGTTGAATATCTTGGCGGTGCGGCTCTTTCTTTTTCGGAACAGAGAAAGTTAATGAATCGCAAACGAGATTATGACAAAGCAAAAGGCGAGGAACAAGAGCGTAAGCAGAAATACGACGCTTTAATGGACGAATGGACGCGGCTCGATAAGCAGCGTAAAGAATTTGCTCCGGTTAATCAATTTGAGCAACCTGACGAAAGATTTATCGAAGCTATAAAAGAGCTTCCGCGAATAGAGCATGAGCTCGACAACTTAAAATAACCCCTTTTGAAAAGAGGCGAAAAAATTGGAACTCAATTTTGATATAAATATGCTTACGGCCGAGAGTATTTTGTCGGACGAGCTTTTAAGCGAGGTTTTTGACGAGGACGATGCCGTTTATCAGACAAGAGCGCTAATGGCGTTGGAGGATAGGGCGGCTCAGCTTGGAGTAAAAACCAAATTCACGAAGCTTGTCAGCGCGTATAAATCGGCAAAGCGCGAGTTTATTAAGGCGAATAAGAATAATCGCCATACACTTGAAAATTTTACGAATTTCGGTAGCGACAAATACCCCGACGTTTATTGTGGGAACTGGGTAGCCGATGAAAGCGGAGTAAGGACCTACGATAACACGGGCGTTAAGCTCGCTTGTTATCACCCGATATTACCGGTTGAAGTCCTTACCAACGTCGAGACAAACATCCAAAAGGTAACACTTGCATTTTGCCGCAAGGGGAGATGGCGCAAGGTTACGGTACCGAAATCGATAGTTAGTAACAACAATAAAATAGTTGCATTGGCTGATTTAGGTATTTCGGTCACATCGGATAATGCAAAGCACCTTGTAAGATATCTTGCCGACGTTGAAAACGAGGGGCTTATAAGAGGAACAATCCCCGAAAGATTATCGACCGCAAAAATGGGATGGATTGACGGAAAATTCATGCCGTATGATTGCGAATACGAATTTGACGCAGAAAGCCAATTTCGCGACAATTTTAAAGCGATTGATAAAAAAGGCAAACGTGATAAATGGTTTAACTTTATGCTCGAAATGAGGCAAAAACGGAGACCTGAGCTACGTTTTATGATGTCGGCGGCATTCGCTTCGGTGATTGTTAAACTATGTAATGCGCTACCATTTTGGGCGAGTTTATGGGGAGAAAGCGGCGGCGGTAAAACATTGTGCTTAATGTGTGCCGCCTCGATATTTGCGGACCCCTGTAACTATAAGT
Organism: Eubacteriales bacterium; assembly: GCA_045125655.1. GTDB lineage: Bacteria > Bacillota > Clostridia > Oscillospirales > CAG-272 > RGIG4608. Next base: position 6,231 of record JBGVNP010000166.1, read on the forward strand.
ACATAGCAGATTGCCGTCAGACAGACGTATCAATGGAATTAAGGGCAAGTTTTTTAAACAATCTTCCTTTAATGCTTGACGATACGGCAACAGTTAAAGAAAAATACGGAGACGATTTTTCAAAGTTGATTTACTCGCTTGCATCGGGCAAGGGTAAAGGACGAGCTACACGTGATTTAGGACTACGAAACGAGGAAACCTGGTGTAATACGGTGCTGATTACCGGTGAACGAGCTTTATCGACAGAAAACCTGCAGGGCGGCGCAATTAACCGTGTTCTTGATTTTGAAATGCAGGAAGGGGCTATTTTCGAAGATGGTCCGGGTGTTGTTAACCTGCTCCGGAGTAATTACGGTTTCGCCGGCGAGGAATTTGTTGAAGCGGTTAATGAAATCGGGGTAGAGGGCATTAGAGAAATGCAAAAAGAAATACTCTCCGATATTCAAAACAGAGATACGGACAAGCTCGAAAAGCAGTCAATCAGCTTGTCAATTCTTATGGCGGCCGATAAAATTGCTACCGATTATCTGTTTAAAGACGGAATTTATCTTACTTATAACGAGGTTAAGCAGGTGCTCGTTGACCGTTCTGATATGTCAGAGAACGAACGTTGCTATGAATACGTACTCGGTGAAATAGCAATCAATGCGGCTAAATTTACCACCAACAGCTTCGGAGACAGACCAATGGAGCAATATGGTGAATTTGAGAAAAATGAAGATGGCAGCCATTACGCTGTTATTTATGCAAACGTTTTTAATGCCATGTGTAAAAAAGGCGGATATTCGGCCAAAACCTTTTTATCCTGGGCGGCAAAAAATGGGCGCATAAGGTGTCAAGCTGACCGGCATACCAAGGTTAAAAAGGTGAACGGTGCAGCAGTCAGATGTGTGTATTTGCTCATTAAAGAAGCTGATGAAATAATACATTCAGACGAAGATTTACCGATGTAAAACGAGACATAAGTTACCGAGGTTACCGGAGTTACCAAAAAATAAAGGTACTTATAGAAAAAATAAAAATTCTGAATTTTCTTAATTTTATTTTTTTTCTTATAGCACATTTTTAGAAATTTTGGTAACCAAGTGCCGCAAACCGTTTAATCTCAATGGTTTTGACGGTTACCAAACGTCGGTAACCTTTGGTAACTGGGTAACGATTAAGAGGTAAAAAACGATGCAAGTTAGTGAAATTAAGGCGAATATACTTAAACCGGTAATGTATCGAGATATTCGGTGGATTCTCGTTGAATACATATACTGGGTTGACGAAAAAGAACGTAAGTCAAGACACTCTGTTAGACTTCGCGAGGAGAGTAACAACAAAGTCTTTTGTCGAGCTCCGATAGATGAAGTGGAGGTTATCGAAAATGGATAAAAACGAATTATTAAATCTTCCGAAAGAGGATTTGATATGGATGATTGAAATGTTGAGGATATCGAGAGACACTTTGGCGGCAGATAATATCAGGTTAAGAAATATAATCGCAAGTAAAGAAACGGTCGATTATATGAAAGACGTTGCAAGGAGAGCTGTGAAAAATGGTTAAACGTGAAAGCGGTTGTGTAAGTTGCGGTTTGCCGTGCTTGGGTAGAGCTTGTCCGCACTATGAGGAAATAACGCTTGTTTGCGATGAATGCGGTCACAGCGTTGATGATTTGTATGAATACGACGGCGAGCAATTATGCGAAGAATGCTTGATTAATAATTTTACGAAGGTGGATGTTGAGAATGAAGTTTAAAAATCAAAATCAAAGAAAAGAATTTGTAGAAAATTATAAAAAGTGGGGATTATGGTTTGAGGTCCCCGAATTAGAAATGAAATATTACAGATTTATATTGCCGGATAGTACACAGATTATCGTTTCGGAATACAAAAACAAGTATTACGATTATTTCTCTAAAACTAATAAAGAACGGAATCTTGTTCATTATCATTTGGTAGTTTCTGATGACGTTAAGTGGCCGGCTGCTTCTTATACCGCAGGCAACGAATTTAAACGTTTCAGCCCTAACGGATGCGGCATCTCGACCATTATTAAATATTTGACCGATACCAAACCGGAAATAGAATTATAAAAAAGGAGATTTAATATGGGACAGATTATAAAGATTAAACCGAATGGAATGGTTGAACAGATTGATTGCGAGGATATCACGCTTGATTATTTGCAATCAGAGGTTGACGGATATATCGAAACGGTACGAATTAAAGATGCGCCGGGCAGATGCCTGATAATGATAATCGACGAGGAAGGAAAGCTGAAAAACAAGCCGGTTAATGAATTAGCAGGTGATATTGCTTATATCAGGTTTGATGATTATATTGTCGGAGATGCGATTATTGTTAAAGAGCAAGACGATGATTTTGTGCCTTTAACGGATGATGAAGCTAATAAGTTTATGGATTGGTTGGGTGAATGAAATGACAAATTTTGAAAAGATAAAAGCGATGGGTGTTGAGGAATTGGCGGAATACATAGATAAGCATGATGACGCGTTGTGCGATAAGATTTGTAACGCTGTTTGGAAACAACATCATAGATGCCCCGATGGTATCGATGATGAATCTGTCGAACGCGATTGTTGTGTCAGGTGTATAAAAAAATGGCTTGAAAGTGAGGTAGACACTTAATGAATAACAAACTATCAAAACAATTAACAACAGCTTGGCACAAAGGATTTGAGGAGGGTTTATGGTCGGGCGAAATGCTGATGATAGATATATATTCAGTAGCATTATATAATTGTGACGGTTATGGCAAGACCAATCATGGAAAGTGGGACAGGCTCGGCGCCGAAATTCAACGTATCAATGACGAGCTTATG
>JBGVNP010000167.1:0-1824 GCA_045125655.1 Eubacteriales bacterium
GTTGGGTTGCTGAGATGAACAACGTCAAGGCGAGCGCGGAAGAAATCGTTTTGCGGGAGGTGATCTATCAATGAAGTCGATCATCAACGAACTTTGGCACGGCAACATCATTCCGCAAGAAGATAGCCGAACCAACTCCAAAGAGATGAAAGAATTGCTCGGCTATATGTCACGTCACCACGAGGACTTGGAGAAAAGCTTTACCGACGAGCAGACAGAGATATTTGAGAAATTCCACGATTGTTGGAGCGAGTATATGAGCTTAGCGGAAGCATCAATCTTTGAGTATGCTTTCAAGCTCGGTATGCAAATAGCTATCGAAACCTTAACTGAATAAAATTTGGCGGTGCGGTTCGCGTTTTGCGGATGGCACCGCTTTTTATCCATACATATCCTACAAAATCCGACAAATATATTGAAAATCTTTCAAAAGCGTGATATAATAAAAATACATAACTTTTGTTTTTAGGAGAGTTAGATATGATTATGAATAACGAAATGCCTGACCGTTGGTACTCCACCAAAGAAATCTGCGCCTATTTGGGCATTAGTCGCGACACGATGCTTGTGTGGATCGCAACAAAAAATATGCCCGCACATAAGGTCGGACGCAATTGGAAATTCAAGGTTAGCGAAGTTGACGAATGGATCAAGAGTGGACAAGCGGCGGAATAAGAATGATGAAACATATAGAAAAACTAAAAAAATACGGCAAAAAGACAATTTCCAAGATGGATATGGAGACTGTTTTTGCAACATCTTCGGATGAGGAACTGTTTGAGATAATATCGGTTCTTTCTGAACAGCAAATTTTATTTCCAATCAAAAGTTCAAAAACGAACGGAAATAGATTATATCCAATTTATTTGAAATATAAGGTGTCACTTCCGCAAGATTCCTATGAGACCGAGTTGAAAGAGATAAGTGCGCTGCATCCCCTACTTCAGAGTAATGGCTATTTGCAGTCAAAACCGGAAGAATATAAGAAATATCGTTTCCTACTTCAAAAGCTTGATCGTTATTTGTTTTGTCGAAGTGAAAATACAATTTCAATTTCTCGCAAGGAACGTTCATTTGAGATATTCGATGAAGAAAAAGCGCTTGACGATAAAACATTTTGTGCTTTGCTCGAACGTATAGGGATTACTGCAGACACGCTTGCTTTTTATGATACCCCCGAATATTGCTTCAACGACTATATTCCCGATAGAAAAGCTCAAATGACGCTTTTGATCTGTGAAAACAAGGATATTTGGTTTAACATTCGCCGTATGATGTTTGAAAACAATGCAACGAACATCTTTGATACCCATATTGATGGGGTTGTTTACGGTTGCGGCAATAAGGTTAGCGGAATGGGTGCGTTGACTACATACACAGAGTTTATCGGTTCAGAGGTAAAATATCTCTATTGGGGAGATATTGATCGCGCAGGACTGAACATTTATTTGAGTGCCGTTCGTGCGAACCCCAATATTGATATCAAGCTATTCGTTCCGGCTTATGAGGAAATGCTGCGCTTGGCACAGACAAGGAATATTCCCGATAGCGATGATGAACGAGATCGTATTGAAGATTACTCTCAGATCTTTGGCTTGGTCGATCAAAATTTAAGAACCATATTTGAGCAAAGCATTCAAAACAACAAACGAATTCCTCAAGAAATCATAACCTATGCATTTTTGAAGGAGAATATGAGGTAAACATATGGCTTTACGTTCAGAGCTTTCAGAACTGCTTGCAGGCTTTGAAAAGCGAATGAAATTTATAAATATCGTGCGATGCTTGTTGGATTACAAATATCCCGATCATATTCGTGAAATG
>JBGVNP010000168.1:0-3473 GCA_045125655.1 Eubacteriales bacterium
GCACAAAAATCATCTAAAAATTATGGCTTTAGAGTTTTCACGTTGTGATTGCTCCACTTGCCTATGCGGATTTAGCTCATTTGGTAGAGCGTCGCCTTGCCAAGGCGAAGGTGGCGGGTTCGAGCCCCGTAATCCGCTCCATAAAAAACAAAGACACCCAAAGGGGTGTCTTTGTTTTTTTTACTGCGCGTCTTACGTGGCGAGAATCCGCGCAAAGCGAAGCTTTGCAAAGGGCAAGTTTTCGTCCTCGCTTGTGAGGTAACGGCGTGAGCCGTTAAGAAAATCTTGGTTTTGTTGCTTTAGCAACAAAGACTCGAGCCCATGTAATCTCACTGTTTCCACGAAGCTTTGCAAAGGGCAAGTTTGCCAAAGGCAAACTTGGTTTTCAGTTTACAATCAAAGGACACCCAAATGGGTGTCCTTATTTTGAGTTATTTTCCTTTTGTTAAACTCTGAAATTCACTTTGATCGCCAAAGTTGTCATCTCCCATAAAGGATGCAATAGTGTGTGCAATCTGGATATTTTCAATGGTTACTCCGTCAAAAAGATCTGCCTTGTGACCATAAGCAAATATTTGAACATCCGCGCTTGTGTGATCATCGTAATTATAGGAGAGATTGCCGTTTTCATCGGGCTTAAGCTCACCAGTTTCGTGATCGGCAGTTATCAAAATAAACGTATCAGGATTGTAGAATGCAAATTCCATAAATCTGGCAATAGCTTGATTAAATCTTATGACGGCTGAAAATGCCTTGTCAAGTTCATTGTCATGGGAATGTTTGTCTATCTGTGCTTCTTCATACATCATAAAGAAGCCGTTTTCGTTAGAAGAAACTTTATTAAGGGTATCTTCTATCTTGCTTTCGAGTAACTTGTTGTATCTTGTGTTATAATCATATTCTCCGCAATTGATGATAGTACCAAGTTTTTTCTGAGCTTCGCGTATGTGATTTCCAAGTGAAGGATGGCTACGGCTTGCAATATGAACCAAGAATGATGCGGGAGTTGCACCCTCTTGACTCTCTGTAGACATAACTGCGGTTGACATGCCACGCTCGGTTGCAAGCTCGGTGAGGGATTTGAGTACCTTTAAATCCTTATCAACACCAAGATAACCTCTATTTGTTTTCTTGCCGCATGCAAGCGCAGTACCTCCTGCAGCGCTGTCGGTAGTGATTCCCCAAAGCGCATCAGTTTTAGAAAAACCTTGATAAGGCAACATATTACCGTAGAAAGTATTCTCACCATCTCCAAAGTCTCTATCGTTTTCCAAATATTCAAATGTTTTTGTGTGATAAACACCCATTCCGTCGCCGATAAGCATAATGTAATTCTTAGCTTCCTTAACAATGGGTTCATGCACTGAAACAGTTTCCAAAACTACGGAAGATTGAGCATTTGTCAATGCATGATTTTCCATAAAGTAGAATGCTGCCGCTGCGATAAGGAAATAGTTACCCTCAAGGGCAATGCTTCCATCTTTGGCAATAATTGAAAATTCAAGGCCTTTGGTTTCTGCATCAAGTGTAGAAGAAATTTCACGAGATGTTTCTCCAACAACTATTTCGTGTGCGGATTTTTCAGTTGCGTCATCCACGATGGAAAGGGTAATTCCATATCTTGAATGAGCGGTATTTTTTATGTATTCTGCGGCTCTTTTGTTATAGTCAAGGGCGCTTTCGTCATAAACTATAGTGTAATCATTAAGCAATACGCCATTAATGGTTGGTTGCTCCATATACGTAACTTGGTTTTCTGTGCACGATGGAATCAAAGTCAGGATTGAAAGCAACACAAAAATGGTGAGAAATATAGAGATTATTCTTTTCATATTATCCTCCGGTTTTTAAATTATATATTTATTATAGCATATAAGAAAAAAAGTTTCAAGAGTATTGAAAATGATTTTGAAATTAACTTTGCAAAATCGACTTGACAATGAGGTGTGTTTGTGATATAATCCCTATGTTAAATAAATATGGCGCCATGGCCAAGCGGTAAGGCAAAGGTCTGCAACACCTCTATCCCCGGTCCGATTCCGGGTGGCGCCTCCAGAAAAAAGAGAGCAAGTCTTTGACTTGCTCTCTTTTTTCAACTAAATCCGTCCTTACGGACGGGATAAATCCCACTATCGTGGGATGAAATCACTTCGTGATGAAATCCGACTTCGTCGGGATAGGAGGACGGATTTAATTTCATCTGAGGAGGCACGCCGAAGATTTCATCTGAACGGAGTGAGGATTTCATCGCGCCTCGCGCGATTTCATTTTTTCTTCAGCTTATTGCAATCCACCCCAAAGCGTGCTATAATAAAACCAGAAAGGCGGTGGAGATATGCGCAGAAGAAGCGATAAAGAAATAAAAAAAGAATTCAATATTTTTCTCGTTTTAGGAATTATAGCGATTTTGTTCTGTATATTTATTGTTTTGTGGCCGATCATGCCAACCACACCTTATGAAGAATACAAAGAAAAAGAAGTGATTATTTCTGAATTCGAGCATTTTTACGGTGGAGTCAGGGGTGCGTCTTATGACTATATCATTACGGAAGATGGCGAAAAGTATAATATAACTGGCGATTATAGTAAATCAGAGCTGTCCGAAGTTCTAACAAAAGGAACTACCGCTGTTATTAAATATGAGATCAATAATATTTTGCCTTTCAAAAAATATGCTGAAGAGATGACTGTTGATGGGAACAAAATTGTAACGTACAATAATAACGCTCCGACAAACTGGGCTCCACATATCATTTTTTGTGTACTTTCTTGTTTTATAGGAGTTGCATTTTTATTTGCGTACCGTTGGCAGATTATGCGAAACCGCAAATTACAAGCCAAGAGAGATGCAAGAATAATAAAAAAATATGGAAAGCTCAAAAAATAACATAGGCATCTTTTTTGTCAACACGTCCCAAAAAAGACAGGACACCTTAAGGTGTCCTGCCTTTTTTTCGTCACTCACTCTCATCGGACACGGCTCCGCAAGCGAAAGCGAAGCGGAATACGGTTCGCATTTTTGACCAAACAATGATTGCCGCTTGCGAGCAATCTTGTGGGCAAAAATAGTGCCCCAACGGGGCACCTTCCGGGTGACACCTCAAGGTGTACTCTAAATGAACTGTAGAAATTACCAAATTGGGATTTATCTGTGGGTATAAAAAGTTAGTTTAAGAAAAGGGGATGCCACTTTTTGGGAAAAGTGGCGCAAAAACCTTTTGATCAGCTTCGCGCAATAGACATATAGTTTGTACTGATTTGGCAAGACTTCGCGCAAATCGTGTTGTGTGATACTTTGTATCCCACAACACATAACGATTTTCTCGCATTTTAACAGGCGCTTCGAAAATCTATGATTTGCTACCTCAACTAACTATTTCTTTGTTAGCACAGACTTTATTATATGGCACATAGTAAGTAAATTTTAGAAAATTACTCCGTAGGAGTGATTTTCGTAGTTTTGAAAGTATGGT
>JBGVNP010000169.1:0-3799 GCA_045125655.1 Eubacteriales bacterium
GCACAAAAATCATCTAAAAATTATGGCTTTAGAGTTTTCACGTTGTGATTGCTCCACTTGCCTATGCGGATTTAGCTCATTTGGTAGAGCGTCGCCTTGCCAAGGCGAAGGTGGCGGGTTCGAGCCCCGTAATCCGCTCCAAAATAAAAATAGCACCCCAAAGGGTGCTATTTTTATTTTGGCACGCCTTACAGGCGTGAGGGCTCGAACGAGCGAAGCGAGTTAAGGGCGAACTTTTCGTCTTTGCGAAGCAAAGTGATGCCGTAAGGCATCAAGAAAATTCGTTTGTTTGCCGACTTGTCGGCAAACTGTGGCGAGCCCCGTAATCCAAAAAATGTCAAGCATCCGATAATCAAAAGGACACCCCAAACGGGTGTCTTTTTTATACATTTTCTTTCTTCTTGTAGCGACGTTAAACCACAAATAAAAAAAGATTGATTTTTTCTCCGTTTTGTAGTATAATTGATGTAATAATTGTATATATATGCAAATAATTACATGTTTTTGGGACTTTATTCACATTTGTTTAATAAATAGTTCAGGAAATTTTTAATAATGAAAAAAGATTTAAAATCAAAATTAGTAAATAGAAAAATAAATAAACCGAATCCGGTTTTTATGTCCGTGGGACTTTGGGTGCTCGGCATTATGAATAAGCATTACGGCGTGGAATTCAGCTACGATTATGATCGGAAATCCCTTGAAGGACAACCTACGATCCTGCTTTCCTCGCATGCATCGCGCCTTGAATTTATTTACACCATATACGGCTTCGGACGCAAAGACGTAAACGTGGTCTGCGGATATCAGAACATACTCAAAAAAGGACTTTACGGCCTCTTTTTAAAGCTCGGCGTAATATCCAAGTATCTCTATCAGCCCGATTTTCTCTGCGTTAAAAATATGCTTAGAGTCTTGAAGCGCAACGGCGCGATCGGTCTGTTTCCCGAGGGAATACAGTCTACAAGCGGAAGCACGCATCCAATAAACCCTGCGACAACACAGTTCATCAAAAAAAGCAAGGCAAATATCGTTGTCTGCACAACGCGCGGCGCGTATCTCGCAACCAATAGATACTCGTCCGATCGCAAAAAGGGATATATCGGCGTAAATTATAGTCTTCTCTTCACTCCCGAAATGCTTGAGCAGTACAGTGAGGAGCAGATATACAGTATGCTTCTTGAAAAGATTAGCTATAACGACTTTAAATTTAATAAAGAAGCGCGCCACAAATACGTCGGCAAGGAGTCGAATGCCTCGGGAATTAATAAGATTCTTTATAAATGCCCAGATTGCGAGGCGGAGCACACTTTGCGTGTTGAAAACGACGGCGTGGTGTGCGATAGCTGTGGCTTTGAGGTGAAAATAAACGAGTATTACGATCTTGTCAAGATCAAGGGCGATAAATGCCCCGATGATATTGACGAGTGGTATAAATGGCAGCGCAGATGCGTTGCGAGAGAGGTTAAGGACGACGCCTTTGAGATGAGCTTAAAGGGTAGTCTTTGTACCTTGAAAACGGATAAATTAAGAAAATCCCCCAACGATAGAATGACTCTTTCAGTCGGCAAGGCAAAGCTCACAAATCGAGGACTTTCCTTTAATGGCGAGCTTGACGGCGAGTCGGTCAATTTCGATTTTCCTGCAAATTCGATCTATTCACTTACCTTCTCTACCAAGGGATTTTTGGAATTTTATCATAACAATGACTATTTTATGATAGTGCCTGAAGAAAAGGATAATTGCCTTATCAAATGGACGCTCGCATCCGAGGAAATACACAATCTCTATGACGAGAGATGGCGATCCGCGTGCGAGGATGCTTATGCCTACTCTCTAGAGGATTAACTAATGCGCCACTTGTGCTGAAAAGGAGAAAATTATGGGTAAATCAACAGAACTTGACGTAAAAGTGAAATTTGGACTAAAAAGTTTTATAACCGTTGTTGCAATACTTGTCGCGGTTTTGGTGGTGGTGGGTGTGCTGACCTTTGCAATTCCCGCAGGAAGATATACCATCTATACGACGGATGAAACGAAGGCGGAGCTTCCCTTCTATGAATTTACTACCGACAAATCCATTGATAAGCAGATAGTTATTGATTCTTATCGTGAGCTTACGGGAGATGAAAACTCATCGCGTCTTCCCGTGTGGCGTTGGTTTACGTCACCGTTTGAAGCGTTGGTGCTCGGCAGTAATAGCTCAAATATGATAATGATCATCGCTCTTTTGCTCGTGCTTGGCGGTACCTTTAAGGTGCTTGAGGAGAGCGGCGGACTCGTTTCGCTCGTGAGAGTGATAATGGTCAAGCTCCACTCAAAGAGATTTGCGGCGATATGGGTAATTACGGCAGTAATTATGATTTTGTCCGCGGTGTTCGGACTTCAGGAGCAGCTTCTCATTCTTTATCCCGTCTTTGCAATGCTTTGCACGGCACTTAACTGGTCGCGCTTTACGGCGATATCCTTTGTTTTGATCGCATCGGGCGTTGGCTTTACTACCGCGATAACAAATCCCTTGACCATCGGTACGGCATCCATCGCTGCAGGCGTTGATATTACCGACGGTATGTGGTACAGATGCATAATCTTCTGCGTGATGTACGTTATCACGGCAATGTTCCTTACTTATCTTGCTAAACGCGATGAAAAGCAGGCAACAGAAAAATTTGACGTTGAAAAATTCGTGATGGTTACTGATGAAGAGCATGTGGAGGATATCCGCAAGGCGAAAATGATCGTCACTCTCTTCTCTATTGCACTTTTGTCGGTTATTATTACGACCGCAATAGATTCCCTCAGATCGCTTGCTATGGTCTTTATGGCAGTGGCTTTCATTGTCGGAACAGCGATTATAGGAAAGCTCCTTCTCGGCTCTTATAAGCAGCTCGGTAAGAGCTTTGTGAAGGGCGTTAAGGACGTGCTTCCCTCTATCGTGATAATTATGATCGCGTTCGGTATTACCTACATAGCTCAGCAGGGCAATATTTTGCACACGATCTTCCATTATTTCTATAATTCCGTATCGAATATCTCACCCTATCTTGCGGTTGTGATTTTGTACGTTTTCGTGCTTATTATTGAGTTCTTTATCCCCAGCGCATCCGCCAAAGCGGTTTTGATAATTCCGATGCTTACCCTTGCTCCTATCGAGGGTATCAGCAAGACGGTGATCATCCTCACCTACTTGTTTGCTGACGGATATACAAACGTTTTGTATCCTACCTGCGGAACGCTCCTTGTCGGACTTGGACTTGCCGACGTAAGCTTTGCGGAGTGGTTTAAGAAAACGATAGCGTTCCAACTCTTGCTCTTTGTTTTGTCACTCGGATTTTTGATGCTCGCGGTGTTCATAGGACTATAATTTGAAATTGAATAAATAAAAAGGACACCTTTAGGTGTCCTTTGGCTTTATATGCGGATTGTAATTCAAATTTTGATTTGTCGAGCAGAAGTTAGTTGTAAAAAGATGTGGGGCTTTTTTGAAAAAAACCGCCCCACGCCCCGAAAAACTTTACCGCTTGGTTTCTGCAGACTTTACGTAAATTTTCGATAATTCAAGAATGAATTATCGGTTTAGAAAGCACGGTACATACTTACACGCGAGCGTGACGTATGCACCATGCTTTCAAAACTACGAAAATCACTCCTACGGAGTAATTTTCTAAAATTTACTTACTATGTGCCACGCGATAAAATTTGTGCGAACAAAGTTTCAGTAAGTTAAAGTAGCAAATCACAGATTTTCGAAGCGCCTGTTAAAATGCGAGAAAATCGTTATGTGTTGTGGGATACAAAG
>JBGVNP010000170.1:0-12696 GCA_045125655.1 Eubacteriales bacterium
CTCGTAGCGCCTGTTAAAACGCGAGAAAATCGTTATGTTACGCGCGCTGTCATTCTGGAGCTGCCCTTGTGTCCGTACCGAGATTCTATCGGTCGCTTATGCTCCCTCCAGAATGACACAAGGGCGCGATAGAATCTCGCGAGGAACGATTTGCGCGGAGTCTTGCCCAATTAGCACAAACTATATGGCTACTTGCGCGAAGCTGATTAAAAGGTTTTTGCGCCACTTTTCCCAAAAAGTGGCATCCTCTTTTCTTAAACTAACTTTTTATACTCACAGATAAATTATAATTTATTTGCCTCAAGATCAAATGCTTTTCTCAATTTTTCTAAAAACCAATTTATTCCCGTCCTTTTTGCAGGACAAAAGACCAAGCTCCGTGAGAAGCTTTTGCGCGCTCCATAGCTTAAGCGCCTGTAACTTGAGACATCCGGAAAGCTCGGCGCGACCAAAATCGCCGTCGGGTAAAAGAGGATATATCGCGTGCCGTATATCTTCGGCGGAATTTACATATTCTATAGAATATATCTCGCCTGCCACTCGGTCAACGCTTGTCGCACGAATTTTATTATTCTTTCCGTATCCGTCGCAAAGGCGAACCTCGTTGATTTCCATAATGGAAAAGCAAAATTTGATGCGCGAGTTGCCGAGATGATCCTTCAAATAATAGAGGTCGGAGATGCCGTTGCAGATTGTTTCGTGCCTTGGCGAACGACGCGGAGTACCTAAAACGTCACCCGTTTTTTCATCGAGCCAAAAAATTCTGCGATTCTTGGCAATTGGACGGACTATAACTATCTCATATTCGGTGTTTTTAAGATAAAAGTCGAGCCTTTTCGCAAGTGGCTTGAGATTGCCCGTCTGAATTTCAAAGATTGTCTTGCCGTTGCAGGCATCGGCTACGTGTCTGCCAATTTTGACCTCGTGCATTGATTCGTCAGGACAAAAATACTTTTTAAGAGCCGAATGGAGAGAACGCTCCTTGTAGGTGGTTATTAAATTGTCGGTTTTTTCCATACATAGCTCCTTTCAATGATAAAAGTTGGTTTGTGTTAGCGCTTTGAATTTTGATTTATAGGTGAGTATAAAAAGTTAGTTTATAAAAATAATGTCGCTTTTTGAAAAAAGCTCCGCAAAAACTTTTTTATAGAGCTTCGCGCAATAGCCATATAGTTTGCTATGATTTGGCAAGATTTCGCGCAAATCGTGTTGTGTGATACTTTGTATCCCACAACACATAACGATTTTCTCGCATTTTAACAGGCGCTTCGAAAATCTATGATTTGCTACTTTAACTAACTGTTTCTTTGTTAGCACAGACTTTGAACTGTGGCACATAGTAAGTAAATTTTAGAAAATTGCTCCGTAGGAGTGATTTTCGTAGTACGGATAAATAAATGTCCGTCGAATACTTGTATTCGTAAGGGCATTTGTTTGTTCGTGCCGATAATTCGCTTGTGAATTATCGAAAATTTACGTAAAATCAGCTCAAACCAAAAACGCACAAACTACACGGCGACCGGGCGAAGCCGCTTTAAAAAGGTTTTTGCCTACTTTTTCCTTAAAAAAGTAGGAGCCCAAGCGGCTTGAGCGGTTCGTAGTAAACTAACTCCGCGCTAAATCCAAATTTATGTAAAACTCATTTCAAAAAATCAAGAAAAAATTTTACACTTGTATTCTATCACGTTTTGAGCAAATTATAAATAGGAGAAATTAAAATTTCAAAAAAATTTTTATATTCTCTTCAAAATGGAGGTAAACAAAATGAATATCAAGTTAAATCGCGAGATTTACAGAATTCTGATAAGGCGGAGCTGCTCGTTTTTACTTGTATTGTGCGCGCTTGTGGGCATTTTCTTTGGAGTTTACGGCCTTGCCATTCCTAAAACCGTTTCCTGCTTTAGCGGTGACGAGATACCGAGCTATCTTGGCGCGAGCTTTGAGTCGGATGCGGCGAGCGCATCGAGGCAGGGCGTAGTTAGCTTTGAAAGGGGACAGTACAAGCTTTTTGGCGCGATACCCGTCAAGAGCGTAACAGTTGCCAAGCTCGAGGACGTTAAGGTCTATGCCGGAGGCGCGCCGTTTGGAATAAAATTTTCCTTAAAGGGGGCGAGTGTGGTTGGCTTTGAGGGTGAGGAGCAGAACCCCGCATTCAAGGCGGGATTGCGACTTTATGATACGATAATTAAAATAAACGGCAAGGAAATTTCAAGCTCGTCCGAGCTTTCCTCTGCGGCGGAGAAGGGGGCGGAGCTTGAACTGACCTATATTCGCGCAGGAAAAGAAGGAAAGGTCAGATTTAAGCCAAAATATTCCGAGAGCGACAAAAAATATACGCTCGGTCTTTGGCTCAAGGATAGCGGCGCAGGCATCGGAACGCTTACCTACGTCCTCGAAGACGGTAGCTTTGGCGGTCTTGGACACGGAGTTTGCGAGAGCGAAACGGGAGAGCTTTTGCCGATGACGAACGGGCGCGTTCTCGGTGTCACGATAAATGGACTCATCAAGGGTAAGCGCGGCACTCCGGGTGAGTTAAAGGGCTATTTCAATTCGTCGGATATGGGTTTGCTTTATAAAAATACCGACGTTGGAGTTTTTGGCTCGCTGAAGCATATTCCGAGCGTAATTGCGGATAAAACCTACTCTCTTGGACTTAAAAACGAGATTCGCGAGGGCGCGGCAAGCGTTATTTGCACACTTGACGATAACGTGCGACGCGAGTATTCGATCGAAATATCAAATATCAATCGCAACGCGGAAGGAAACAAATGCTTTTGCGTAAAGATTACGGATGAAAAGCTACTTGCAATGTCGGGCGGTATCATTCAGGGAATGTCGGGCTCCCCGATCATTCAAAACGGCAAGCTCGTGGGCGCAGTGACACATGTCCTTGTGAACGATCCCACAACGGGATACGGCATCTTCATTGAAAATATGCTTGCCGAGGCATCACGCAGTGAGCAAAGGGCCGCATAAGATTGCTTCAATTTAATTTACAAAAAAGCACCGCAGATACGTCTGCGGTGCTAAAATTTTATTTTTTAAATTTTTCAAGCAGGGCAAGTGCGGAAAGCATACCGTCGTATGCGCTTGTTACAATTCCGCCCGCGTATCCTGCGCCCTCTCCTGAGGGATAGATATGCGGATGTGCAAGCGCTTCCTTACTTTGCTCGTTGCGAAGCATTCTTATTGGCGAGGTAGTTCGTGTTTCGGGACCCGTGAGCACGGCATCGGGAAGATAGAAGCCCCTCATCCAATCATCAAAATCGCTGAATGATTCTGAAAGCGAAGAAACCACGTATTCGGGCATATACTCACTCGGAGAGAGGGGCATGGTTCCCCTCGAATACGACGGAGTAACCGCTCCTATCGAGCCGTCGGGAGCAATATTATTTTTCAACTCACCCATTTTAATTGTGGGCGCGGAGTAATTTTTACCCGCAAGTGCGAATGCTCTTTGCTCGATCCTTCTTTGAAATTCAATACCTGCAAGAGGATGGTCGCTACCGAAATCATCGGGCGTTACACTGACAAGGAGCGCGGAGTTTGAATTATCCGCATTTCTGTCAAAAACGCTCATTCCGTTCGTTACGGTGCCTCCATCTTCACTCGCGGCAGGAACAACCGTTCCACCCGGACACATACAAAAGCTATATACACTACGTCCACTTTTCAAGTGAGTGACGAGATGATACGTTGCCGTTTCAAGAGAGTCGTCGTGACCTTTGCCGTAAACCAAATTATCAATATATTCTCTCGGATGCTCTATTCTCATTCCTACGCCAAAACCCTTCGGAACGATCTGAAATCCTTTTTCGTAAAGTGAGCTTATCGTGTCGCGAGCACTGTGACCGATTGCCAAAATAACGTCAGTGCAGGGAAGAGTGTAAATTGTGCCGTCTTTTATATATTTGACGGCGCATAGCTCGTTACTTGAATATATAAATTCAGTGAATTTAGCTCCGAAAATAAATCTTCCGCCGTGATCAATTATCTTTTGTCGGATATTTTTAACTATCGATCCGAGCTTGTCCGTGCCGAGATGAGCCGTTGCTGAATAGATAATGTCCTCGGTTGCACCTGCGGCAATAAATTCGCGCAAAATCTTCAATTTATATTTATTGAGAGAACCTGCCTTCAGCTTGCCGTCCGAGTAAGTACCTGCACCGCCCTCACCGAACTGAACGTTGCATTCGGGATTTAGCTTGCCGAGCTTTATAAATGCCTCTACCTCACGCTCGCGCTCGTCAATGGAAAGGCCTCTCTCAAGAACGATGGGGCGCGCGCCCGCCTCTGCTAAGGTGAGAGCTGCAAAAAGACCGCACGGACCTGCACCCACAACTACGGGAGAAAGAGCTTGAGTGTTGTAGCTGTCATATTCAAACTCCAAATTTTCAACAGGAGAGCAGACCTTTTTTCTCAGCTTGAATTTTTCTTCGAGCTCACTGTCAAACTCAACGCCGATCGCCGCCTTGTAGCAGATGCTCTTTTTGTCGGTAAGATCAAGAGATAATTTGAGTATCTGAATGCGCTCAATGTCCTCAATCTTTATAGGAAAGATAGAAAGTATTTTTTCTTTTATGTCATTTTCCGTGTATTTAAGAGGTAATTTGACGTCTATCCTAAGCATTTTTTGCCCTCCTTTCGTTATTTCTAATAGTATTATAGCATAAAAGTTGTGTAAAAGAAACAAAAAAATAAATAATTGGAAAAAAATTTTCAAAATCTCTTGATTTTTAAAATTAATAGTGTTAAAATTATTAAAAAGTTTTAATAAACCTTTTATTTTATTTGGAAATTTCATTGTATAAGGAGGAAACATTATGAATTTCAAATTAAGATTTATAGCACTTTTGTTGGTAGTGATCATGTGCTTATCTTCTTGTGAGATGTTTGGCATGGGTAATAACGAACCACAGCAGACAGATCCAACAATTACAGAGCCTACTACAACTACAACCGCAAAACCCACAACCACGAAGCCTGCGCTTCCTGTTGTAGAATTTGATATTACGAAAAACTCAACTTCCAAGAGCAATCTCGAAAAGCGCTATACACTCACAGCGGCAGAGGTTGAGGATGCTAAAGCTGCTCTTGCAACTATGGTTGAATTGGGCAAGACATCCGAAGATTTTGAAGAAGTAATGGCAGCTTATGAGGTGTTTGAAAAAGCATACTATCACATCGCTCAGCAGTCAACCATTGCAATGATTGTTTATTATTGCAATACCGGAGATGAAATAGCATCAACTCGCTATAAGGATGCGAACGCTATGTTCAACGATCTTCAAAATGAATATACAGAGGCTTGTAAAGCTATGCTTGATACACCTCATGCGACCGAGTTCTTTGACGGTTGGTCAGAGGCAGAGCTTGAAGAGCTTAGAGGATACGATCCTGCAATCACTCAGCTTAGAAATGAAATTGATGAGCTTCAGGTTCAATATGATCAGCTTACAGACGATGAGATAGCAGAGGGCAAGGAATCTGTTGATATATATAAGCAACTTATTGTAAAGAGTAATCAGTTGGCTAAGCTTTATGGATATGATAACTATTATGATTATGCATCTGTAAAGGTTTACAGCAGAGACTATGAGAAAGAGGATCTTGTGGCTTTCCGTGAATATCTCGCTAAATACGTTGCTCCCTCGGCTCAAAAGGCGCTTGACGATTATTTGTCTGCAAGAGAGTTGTCTAAAACAAAGTTGAACAGAGTTAAAGAATTTACAGAAGAGGAATTCTACTCTTCATCAAAAAGAAATTACTTGATGGCTTATTTGAATTCTCTTGAGGGTCCAATGGGTGAAGGAATGCGCCATGTATTCGATAATAAGAATTGCGTATTTGCAAGTAGCGGACAATCTCACAACACCGCTTTCCAAACGTTCCTTTACGAGGATAATGTACCATTCTGCCTTTTCGGTAGTAGCGGACAGAGCGCATCCACTGTTGTACACGAAATAGGACACTATTATGCGGCTATTACAAATCCCGATATAGATAACTATGACCTTTGCGAGACTCATTCTCAGTCAAATGAATTCTTGCTTCTTACATTTGTTGAAAATTATATGTCAGATGATGTGTATAAATCTGTAAGGGGATACCAGATATTTATGGGTTTCTATCCTATGATTATGGGTGCACTTATTGATGAATTTGAGCAGAGAGTGTATTCTCTCACCGATGCTGAAATTGAAAAAATGACATCTGCTGACTTTGATGCAATTATGATGAATGTATGTGAACCTTACGGCGGAGTATCATCAATAAAGGGACTTTTCTCTGATCCTCTCTTCTACTGGAAACTGGTAGCTCCTACTAGCCCCGTTTACTACATAAGCTATGCTGTTTCTGCAATCGCGGCACTTGAGGTTTATGCTATTGCACAGAATGATTATGAAGCGGCTCTTGATGCTTACACAAAGCTCGTTGTAGGTATCACACCCGAGGACGGATTCCTTGGTGCGCTTGAAAAAGCAGGTCTTGGCAGTCCTTTCGAAGAAGAAACGTTTATAAATATTCAAAAGGTTTTGGCAGAATAATTTACAATTCAATAAAAAAATCCCACTCCATTCGGAGTGGGAATTTTTTATCTTATAAAATTAGTTCTTTCGCGTGCTTCCAATTCTGGAAGGCCGAATTCTTTTTTACCAAGCTCAATGCTCTTCATCAAAAACACCATATTGCTTGCGAGAGCGCGCATTGTCTGCAATCCTTCAAGATCGTCCTTGGCCTCACCCGGTGCGCCGCCGTGAACACTGTTCCAATATTGGCTTGATGCTATTGGCATACCGCTTATGGTGAAATATTTGTTGAGCTGATCGAAGGTTGCTGAAGCACCGCCTCTGCGCGCGACCGCAACGGATGCTCCGACCTTCATTCTCTTATCGAATGAGGTGCTTTGAAAAAGTCTGTCAAGAAGGGCGGTGAGTGTGGAGTTCGCGCTCGCGTAATACACGGGGGATGCGATGACCATTCCGTCACATTCCTCAAATATGGGAGCGAGCTTGTTTACCGAGTCATCTATAACGCAGCCGTTGTGACCGCTGCGACAAGCTCCGCAGGCGATACAGCCGCGAATGCTTTTATGCCCAATCTGAGCGTAATGAACTTCAACGTCATTTGCTTTAAAAATCCCGATCATCTCCTCAAGAGCGAGGGCGGTGTTTCCGTTTGCTCTTGGGCTTCCGTTAATGATAAGAACCTTCATAAAATATCCTTTTCTAATTTATTTTTGGATTATGAATTCAGCGATAGCTTTAGCGGTCTGTTTGATCTGATCGATGTTTTCGATAGTTGCTTCACCGTCGCCATCCTGCTTGCCGTACATACCAAAGTATGCGTGATTTCCACCGATTATTTCTTTTGTGAACAATTTATCGGAGAAGGAGTCGGGGAGATTTTCTCTATATTTTTCGCGATCCTGATACGTGCAAACCTTGTCGTTTGAGCCGTATACGGAGAGAACGCGAAGATCTGTGATGTCAACTGTGGAATAAGATGCGAGAAGGACCACGCCCTCAAACATGCCCTCGTGTGTGTTTGCACAGCTTGCCGCCATTGAGCCGCCGAGCGAATGACCGCCGATATACCAAGTCTCAACCTCGGGGAGAAGCTCGGGAACGTCCACGCCTCTGTTCATGCCGAAGATGGCAAGGTTAAAGGGCATTTCGATAACGACACAAGCGATTCCTTGACTCGCGCACTCTTTAAGAAGAGGAGCATACGCGGCATATTCAACCTTACCGCCGGGATAGAATATAAATCCTACTTTTGCTCCACCATCCGGAAGATATGCCACAACGTCGTTGGCAAGCTCTTTTTCTTCAACACCTTCAACAGTGTAGTTTACTGCATCGTTGGTTGCGTGATAGTAGTCGGAAAAATACATACCGACAAGCGCAAGAATTATTGTAAGAACGATACCAACCGCAATGATCGATATCCAGCTCTTTCTTGTTTTTTGAATTCTCTTTGCGAACTTTGCTTTCTTGGGCGCGTTTACGATATGCTCCGTGATGGGAGTTGTAAGCGTCATAATAAGGATAGCATAGATTACGGAGTAAAGTCCCTGAATCTTATCGTCATACATTACAATGGAAAGAGAAAGAATTGTGAAGTCTCTTATGAAGAGTATCCAACCGAAATTAAGACCGCCACGCTTAACTATAGCCATAGTAAGTGCCTGCTCACCGGAGGGAGCACTTCCGCTTCTGTGAGCGATACCCGTACCTACCTCAACAAATATCGCACCGATCAGTGCCGCAAGGAGGGGATACTCCGCCATTGAGGGCACAAGACTGTCGAGGGCGGGGGATGAGAAGATAGCGTAGAACACGGAGAAGCCGATGGTAGCTATACTTGCATTCAATATGTATTTCGTTCCCATCAATCTCCAAGCCAAAATGTAGCAGAAGAATGTGATAACGATGTTGGAAATGGAGGGGTGTATGCCCGAAAAATGCTCGATGATCAAGCAGACACCGATGATACCACCTTCGGGAATGTGCGAGTTAGCGTAGATATAGTTAGTACCGAACGCAAGTATCGCGGAGCCGAGCAGGGCGAAGAAGATATTCTTCCAATTCGCGTATAAAAATATTTCCTTTAATCTTTTCATGATGTTTTCACCTTTCTATCCGAGTAAAACGTCTGATATAAGCATTATACAAAAGCCCACAAGGAGCGCGTAGGTTGCGCCTCGTTCGTTTCCGTGAGCGTGAGTTTCGGGAATCATTTCGTCACTGATGACGTAGAGCATAGTTCCACCCGCAAATGCAAGAGAGAAGGGAAGAATGACCTGTGCCACACTGACTGCAAAATATCCGATCATCGTGCCGATGACCTCGACAAGTCCCGTGGCTGCCGCACAGATAAACGTCCTTTTGGGACTTATTCCGCTTGCGAGCATGGGAGCAATAATAACCATACCCTCGGGGATGTTTTGAAGCGCGATACCGCCTGCGATAAGCAACGCCTGTGAATTGTCACCCGAGCCAAAGCCAACACCCGCCGCAATACCCTCAGGGAGATTGTGTATCGCTATCGCCGCAACGAAGAGCAATACCTTGTTGATGCTTGCGTTGTGATGCTCTTCGGTATCCGTGCCCATCAGCTTGTGAAGATGGGGGACGAGCTTATCTACAAGATTTAGGCAGAATGCTCCGACAAAAATTCCCAAAACGGTTATGATGATACCGTATTCTCCACCGTATTCAAGCGAGGGGAGAACAAGACCGAGCACAGCCGCGGCAAGCATAACGCCTGCGGCAAAGCCGAGAGTTATATCGGTAAATTTGTGTGATATTTTTTTAAACACAAAGCCAAGCAGAGCGCCGATGACGGTTGCACCGCCCACTCCGAGCGCAGTAAGGAGTACTAAATCCATTAAAAATCATCTCCAAACTTATTTTTACATAATAATACATAATAATTATAACACATTGTTTTCTATTTTTCAATAATAAATGCAATATTTTTTATTCATAAAATATTATCATCCCGAAAGGGCGTGTTGACAAATAATATAGGAAGTGATAAAATAAACAAGAACCTTGTAACAACTTTGTTTCAATACTATTGGAGGACTGCTATGACGAAAAAGAAACAAAAGAAAAGCGGAATTTCACTGAAGCATTGGCTTGGCTATATGTGCGGAGATTTTGGCGGATGCATGACGTTTGCTTTGATGGGAACTATAGTAACACGTTATTATACTAACGTTCTTGATGTTAATAGTGACGTTTTGTTTGTATTGATAATTCTTTGGAACGTTTGGGATGCTATTAACGATCCACTTATGGGAACGTTGATGGATAAGATCTTTTCAAGGTCAAAAAATCCAAAGGGAAAATTCCGTCCGTGGATACTTCGCTCAACGCCTCTTGTGGCAGTAACAGCGATTGCATTTTGGGTTCTCCCGACGTTTTTTGACGGAATCAAGTTGATTCTTGTGCTCTTCCTTTGCAAGATTTTGTACGAGGGCGCGTATACCATGTACAACATTCCAATGGGCTCACTTTTGTCGGCAATGTCTACAAACGATCAAGAAAGAGCATCCTTGGCGAGTGCCAGAGGTGTAGGTTCTGCCTTGGGTAATGCCATTCCTGGTATCGTTGGTATTGAAATAATCAAAAATTATGGTATGGATAATGCCGAGGGTTATCGCATTGTCGGTGTTGGATGCGCGATTATTGGTTTTGTGATTTGCTTGTTCCACTACTATTTTACTGAAGAAAGAAATACCCGTGTGGCAGGAGATAAAGAAGATAATATCAAGTGGAATGACGTTTTGATATCTCTCAAGAAAAATAGATTGTTCTTGGCTCTTTGTATTCACGGTGTATGCATTTGCGTTATGCAAAATATGCTGGAATCCATTGCTTCATTTACTTATGAGGACGTATTCGGTAATGGAAAATTACTTGAGATGAGATATCCCGCTTCAGCTCCCGCCATGATTTTGATTTTCAGTTTGGCACCTTGGCTTGCAAAAAAAAATAGGACTTGAAAAAATGATCAGATACTCGCTTTTTGCAGGTGGAGTGGCTTTTGCCGCTTTATTTGTACTCGTTAGAATTGTTGAAGTGGACGCGGTGATGTTTTTGATCATTTCTTCCATAGCAATGGGTATTCCTACCTTGTCTATTCAAATGCAATGGGGACTTGTTGCGGAGGCAATAGACTATAACGAGGTGGTTCTTGGAAAAAAGAACGAGGGTACGATATACGGCACGTTTAATTTGGCAAGAAGAATAGGTCACGGTATAGGTCAAGGATTAGCTATTAAAATGCTTGACTGGTTCCAATACAGTGACAAGCTTGCTGAGGCAAAATTGCCACAGTCAGACTTGACTGTTTTGGGTATACAAATAACAAATGCTATCTTGCCTGCAATATTTATATTCGGTTCTTGGTTTGCGTTTAAATTTATTTGGAAGATCACTCCTGAAATAAAGGAAAAGATAGCCCAAAAAAAGTTGAAAGAGCTTGCTTTAAGTGAAAATAATCAAGTGTGATTTGAGGTGTAACATGGATAAATATACGATAAATACCTCCTGCGGTGAAATTAGAGGAACGGATTGCCGTCTTGACGGCGTGGTCGCCTTCAAGGGTATTCGTTATGCTACTGCGGGCAGATGGGAATATCCCAAGCAGATAACAAAATGGAATGGCGTTTACGATGCGAGCAAGTACGGAAGCTGTGCTTATCAGCCGAGAGCGTTTGAAAGCGAAGCGGAAAATCCCAATAAGAGATTTTACTATAAAGAATTCAGAGAGGGAATGGATTACACATATAGTGAGGATTGCCTTTTCCTCAATATATGGAAGTCCGAAGCTGCCAAAGAGGGTGACAAATTGCCCGTGCTTTTCTATATTCACGGCGGCGGATACACGGGCGGATGCTCCAACGAAAAACCATTTGACGATCCCATCTGGGCGCAAAAGGGAATAATTGCGGTTACTGTAAATTACCGTCTTGGACCTTGGGGATTTGCAGTTCTCCCTGAGCTTAAGGAAGAGGCAGGACACACGGGCAACTACGGTCTTTACGATCAGCTTTGTGCTATGAAATGGGTGCGCGATAATATCTCCGCTTTCGGCGGTGATCCCGATGCCGTGACCATTATGGGACAGAGCGCGGGCGCAATGAGCGTTCAGCAGCATTGCTTCAGTCCTCTTTCAAAAGGACTTTTCCGCTCTGCAGTTATGTGTAGTGGCGGCGGTGTTCATAAGATACTTTCTGCAGATCCGGCTGAAAAAATGTATGATTTTTGGCGCGGAGTGATGAAAAATTGTGGCGCAAGCACGCTTGATGAGTTTCGCGCGGTGGAGCCAGATAAGCTTTTCTTGGCTTGGCGACTCACTCAAAAGGAGCTTAAAAAGCCAATGTCATCATTTCCTTGCATCGACGGTGAATTGGTTGTTGGCACTGGCTCCGAGCTTTTTGAAAAGGGTGTTCAGCACGATATTAACTATATGGCAGGTTCAACGAGCCACGATATGATGCCCCCATTTATCTATTCTATGTCTAAGAAGTGGTGTGAGGGACAAAAAAAGAACAGCTATACTTGGTTCTTTGATAGAGTTCTTCCGGGCGAGACATTCGGAGCTTGGCATTCGAGCGACCTCTGGTATTGGTTTGATACACTTGACAACGGTTGGCGTCCTTGGACGGAAAAGGATAGAAGACTCGCTTCTCTTATGAGTGACTATCTCATCAATTTCGTTAAGACGGGAGATCCCAACGGCGAGGGCTTGCCAAAGTGGCAGAGCGCGCAGGAGAGCAAAAAGGCGATATTTATAGGCGAAAATGAGCCGAAGATGTCCAATCCCTCAATGCTCAAGCTCTATCATACAATGCTTACAAATAAAAACGTAGGTTTTTAATATATCCAAAAAAACGGAAGGCAATCGCCTTCCGTTTTTTTGAAAGTTAGTTTGCTGCGAACCAATCACAAGGAATCCGTTGTCTTCGTGGTTTAAATTTTGATTTGTCACGCACGTTGTTAGCACAGATCAATCGGTTGTTTTGTCCACTTTTTCAAAAGTGGCGCCCGCGCGGCGTGAGCGCAAAAAACGGCCCTTTCTTTTGTTAGCTTTTCTTTGGGCCTCTTTTTCCAAAGAAAAGCGGCTAAAAAGTCTTGGTATCAAAAGATAGTTTGCCTTTTGTAACGCTTTTTTCTTTGG
>JBGVNP010000171.1:0-1602 GCA_045125655.1 Eubacteriales bacterium
TTTTCAAAAATCAGGGCAATATACTTGCCTTGATGGGTCTTATGAGGGATACCTGCCTTCTTTTCAGCCTTGAGCTTGGCGGCAAGATCTATAAGATACCCGATCTCCTCGGGAGTGAAATCGAGAAGCTTTAAAAAGCTTTTTCCTTTTAAATTCATAACGTGTCCTTTCATAAATATACACAACCAATTAATAAATATACGAGATTATAACATAAAAAAAGGTATTTGTCAATACCTTTTTTTTATTTCCACGCAGTCCCTATCAACAGCGTTCATAAATCCCGATGCGTTGAATATTTTGTACTCTCCAACCTCTGAGCCTACGTCTATGGGCATTGAGTGCTCGGGGTGTCCCGCAAAGATCTTGGTGGGGATGGGATTTACTATGATGAGCTTGGGATACTTTGATTCAAATGCAAAGCTTGAGACGGTTGCCCTTTTTGAAAGATTTACGTTGTTGATCATAGCCGCGCCAAGACCTCTGGGTGCTGCAAGGAAGGTAAGCGACTTGGCTTTTACAACGTATATTTCGCCGTTTTCGGTGAAATACATGGGGTCTGCCTTGCTTTTGGAGGTGATGAGCTTGCATGCATAACGCTTGCCTCTTGCGTTTATTACGAAATTTGCTCCCTCGTGATCCTTAAAAACGGATCTTATCATATTTGACTCGTTTTCAAGGGCAAATTTGTTTTTCTTGCAAAAAATTCTCAGCTTTTTGATAAATTTTCTGCGCTTGGAGAACGCTATCCAATATTTCAGCAAGAAAAGCAGTATTATCACTGCCACAACGACGCTTATTATCGTGAGCGTGTCTTTGACGTCAAAGAGAAAAGGAACGATCGCGATGGCGAAGACGTATGGCACCATTGTCACCGCGATAGGATAGATAAATGACAGAAGCAGGCAGGTTCTTAAAAGATACCAGATGCCGTATTTTTTATCGCCCCTTCCGAACTTTATCACCTCAAAGCTTTCTTTGAAGCAAAGCTCCTTTATGGCTGATACTTTGGCAAGAAAGCTTAAGATAAATGCGCCAAGGATCATTAAAACGGTAACGATAAATTTAGAAGAGCTTTTCGGAATTATTGAGTAGATCCGTATAAATACAGCGCTGTACGTGGTAACTGTGAAGAAAAATGCTACGATAAGGATCTCAAAATATATAAACGGAGTTTTCAGCACAAAGGTTGCTCTTTCGGTGAAATCGGAAAGCGTATCCTTGTTCTCTTTGACGGCGGAGTTGAATCTTGGGTCCGAAATGGAAAAGGTTCTTGTAATTGAGTAATATACGAGTAAGGTCAGCAAAAAGAACGCGATATCAATAAGTATTTGCGGTATGATATATTCAAGATCGGCGATTATAGGGGGAGTTACCGATGATGACGAATATGAAATAAAGCTTTGGGCTATAAAGAAAAAGACCATGACGGTGTACCTTACAAAAAAGCATACCGACGTCAAAAATTTTCGGGACATTTCGGATACCTCCGCGAAATCGTTTTGCACTTTTTCGTGATTATACCATATATTGAGTTTAATTTCAATAGCCCACGGAAAATATTGCACGGGATTTGGTGTACTGATAATTTTTTATGAATGC
>JBGVNP010000172.1:0-1681 GCA_045125655.1 Eubacteriales bacterium
GGTTAACAAAAGAATATTATTAAAACCGCCGAGCGCTTCAAATGCGAACAGGCATGCAGTCACAGGAATACGCATAGATGCTCCTAAAAACGACACCATACCGATGACAACCAAAAGAGCGTAGTATTCTTCACTTATAAAGTTGAGCGCTATAAACAGCTCGGCGCAAATCGTGCCCAAAATAGCACCAAAGGCAAGCGTGGGAAGGAAAATACCGCCCGTAACTCCGGCAGTATTTGATACCATCATAAAAATAGCGCGTATGATGAAAAAGCTGATGAGAAGATACCAGACGTTTTCCGTCTCAAGGCGATGTTCGCCGATAAGATGCTCTATAAGATGGTGTCCTGATCCGAGTATTTTCGAGAAGAAGAAGCCCACAAGGGAGACAAGCGCAAAAATAACAGGAAGCTTGACCTTTACAGAAAGGGATTTAAGCTTTTTTCTTGCAAAAATATCTACGAGATTATAGAGCTTGATAAAGAGTATTGAGCATACACCGCACAAGAGTCCGATAATTATAGGTATGTAGATCAGATTGAGAGAGAGTGTGGGGAGAAGGCTCGTTTCAAAAAGAGCGGCAGATTCCATACCAAAAGCAGCTAAAAGATGTGACATCAATTGGCTGACAATAACAGAGACGGAAACGACCGAAAAAAGAAGCGGAGAAAAGGTCTTGTGTAATTCTTCCATCGAAAACATTACCGCGGTTATGGGTGATCCCGTTGCCAATGCAAAGCCAGAAGCAGCACCGCCGACCATCATATAACGTTGCCATCCTCGGTGCTTTTTTCTGCCGACAACTTGAATAACGCCGTCACCGATCGCGGTACCCATCTGCACACAAGGTCCTTCCGTTCCAAGCGGAACACCGACAAGAAACGTGATCAATGCAGAAATAGGAAGAAAGAAAATGCTTTTTACCCAGTTGAAATTTACGATTCCGCGTATTGCCGCAATCGACGTGGGGATGCCCCCTCCGCGACAACTGTGTGAGAATGTTATTATAAGGCTTGCGATGAATCCCATAAGGAGAGCGCCGGCAATCAGCAAGGGGAGAAACCGTGGCTCAAGCTGTACCTTTTCATATAGTCTTTCGGATAATTCCACAACATAGCTTGAGGCAATTTTGAAGGCAACGACAAAGAGCGATGAAACAACTCCCGTGATGATAGAAAACACAAGACAGGGGATAAGAAGATTTTTTATGTAATGAGAGCGATATTTGTTCATATTATACCTGATCCTAATTTTTAAAGTCACGTCCGCATATTATAGCACAAACATTGAGTATTTGCAATAATAAATTATCATTTTGCAAAGGAAAATGAAAAATTATTGGCAGTTATTTTGATCGCCCCTATTTGACCGAGCTTTTCATTCCCATTACATTGGGCGATGGGAATGCCGCATATGTAGGAAAATATTCCGATACCGTTACGTTTACAGTTTCTTGCGAGGATAAATAAGGAGGCATAGAATGAAGAAATTAACGGTTTTACTGTTATGCTTCTTACTGCTGTGTTCGTAAGGTGTAGCGGTCAACTGTCTGCCCACTACGGCATAACAAAAAGAGTAGAATCCCTGCTCCAAGCAATCCAATATGGGCAAAAAAATATCGAGCGTTCATCACTTTGGCTATGAACACTCGATATGGTCGAAGTGACAGGACTCGAACCTG
>JBGVNP010000173.1:0-13322 GCA_045125655.1 Eubacteriales bacterium
CACACTTGTGACCGTTGGGTGTGGGTGCTACGGGCTTTTCTGTAGCATGAGCGTTGTGCCAGTCAGCAACGAATCTTTCAAGACGGCCGATAGCAACGGGCTCACCCTTGATGCCTCTTACACACTTGCTTTCGCACTGTGATTCCTGAGGACATACACGTCCGCAAACTGCGGGAAGAGCAGAGCTCTTGGAAATGATCTGGTAAGCGCCTTCAAAATCCTTTTCCTTAATCTTGGAAATGAAAGCGGGAATATCAATAGAAACAGGGCATCCGCCTACGCAGGGTTTGTTCTTACAGTTAAGACATCTCTCTGCCTCGTCAACTGCCTGCTCGGGTGTGTAGCCAAGTGCTACCTCAAGGAAGTTACCGTTACGGACCATTGGGTCCTGAACGGGCATCTCATTCTTTTTAAGGCTCATATTAGGCATATTATTTTACCTCCTTTTTGAAGAGATTGCATGTCTCCTCGTGCTTATGTCTTTCAAAATCTCTGTACATAGAGGAACGCTCAATAGCTTCGTCAAAGTCAACGAGGTGTCCGTCAAAGTCGGGACCGTCAACACACGCGAACTTTGTTTCGCCACCAACGGTAAGACGGCATCCGCCGCACATTCCTGTACCGTCGATCATAATGGGGTTCATGGAAACTACTGTGGGAACGTTGTGCTCTTTTGTGAGCTTGCAAACGAACTTCATCATGATAAGGGGACCAATTGTGATAACCTCGTCATAAACGTGACCCTCTTCGATAAGTGCCTGAAGAGCGTTTGTAACAAGACCCTTTTCACCGTGTGAGCCATCATCCGTCATCATCTTCATAACGTCGGAAACTGCTGCAAATTCGTCTTCGAGAATTACAAGATCCTTGTTTCTGAAACCAACGATGGAGTGAACCTCACAACCCAAGTTATGAAGCTTCTTTGCGATAGGATAAGCGATAGCACATCCAACGCCGCCACCAACAACGGCTACCTTCTTGAGACCTTCTGTGTGGGAGGGAACTCCGAGAGGGCCAACGAAGTCGTGAATGTATTCGCCTTCATTAAGCTGATTGAGCTTTTCTGTTGTAGCACCTACGATCTGGAAGATGATAGTGATAGTGCCTGCTTCGCGGTCGTAGTCAGCAATTGTGAGGGGGATTCTCTCGCCTGCTTCGTCAACGCGAAGGATGATGAACTGACCGGGCTCTGCCTTTTTGGCAATGAGGGGTGCCTCAACATCCATAAGTGTTACTGTAGGATTGAGGACTTTCTTTCTGAGAATTTTGTACATAGTGTTTTACCTCTTTTGTTAAAGATAGATTTTTAACGAATTAAAATTTGATTTTTGTAACGCGCTTTTCAAGAAGTCCCGCGGCAAGACCGACTAAAATTCCCGACGCACATCCCGAAACGAGAAGCACGGGGAGATAATAAACGATCTGTGCGGTTTCTGTAACAAGGAACGCCACAAGTATCTGACCGACGTTGTGAAAAACGCCGCCGACAACGCTTATACTTGGATGCGAAAAGGTTGTGAATTTCTTCATAAGTATCATCGCGGTAATGCTTAGCACGGCGCCTGCAAGGCTATACCACATGCTCTGCACATTTCCAAAGAGGATGCTTACGAGGATAACACGGACAACACTTACAAGTGCTGCCTCCCTCCAACCTACGCGATAGAGAATGAACATTATCGCGATATTGGGGAGTCCCATTTTTACACCTTGAAAAGCGGCCGTTATCGGTGGAAAAAGAGTTTCAACGAACGAAAGTATCATCGCGAGGGCTGTGAAAAGACCTAAAAATGCTACTTTTGAAATAGCGAGAGTATTTCTTTTCTTCATCATAGTCCTCCTTTTCGACCAAATTTAATTATAACATAATTAACTTACTAAGTCAACATCATTTTTGGTGTCTTCTTTGTCATCAGCGCCGTAAACAGTGACCAGTAATCCAAATTCCATGCAAAAAATGAAATCATTGGTCT
Organism: Eubacteriales bacterium; assembly: GCA_045125655.1. GTDB lineage: Bacteria > Bacillota > Clostridia > Oscillospirales > CAG-272 > RGIG4608. The sequence continues at coordinate 1,974 of JBGVNP010000173.1, forward strand.
TACTGATTGGTGATTGATTTACACATCTGGTGATTTCAAAAAATCGAGTGTTGCAGTCAGCATCAATCATTTTGGCTGTACCGTTTTCAATTTTCAAGATGTGTGTACCACCGTTTAATTCGTATGTGGCGTTAATGCTGAGTGGGTATCTGCCAATTTCTTCTCCGTTGACAGTAACTACAACGCCCGCGCCCTCCTTTTGCGTAAGCCGTACGCAAAGAAGGAGAACGAGTGCTACGGCAACTATTGTGCCGATCAGTATAAAATCCTTTTTCTTCATCAGAAGCAGAGGAGCGCGAGTGCTATCATACCTGCTGTAAGCAAGTGGATGGGCAAGCCGTGGAATGCCTCGGGTACTGCATCCTCATCAACTCTGTGCTCGAGTGCGGAGAATACCATAAGAACTACTGTAAATCCGATACCTACACCGAGAGCTGTTACAAGAGCCTCGATAAGACCAAGGTGTGTATTGTGAATGCAAAGACCAAGAACTGCGCCGTTGATAGCGAACTTTGTGAAGTCAACGTGGCAGAACTTTTCTACAACACCGTGCTCAAGAAGGTGGATAACCTCAACAACGAGGAGAACCACACATACGAAGACGAGTGTCTGAAGATATGATGCATTTACAAGAAGATACTTGTTGATGGGCCATGTGATAAGCGTGGAGAGAAGCATTACGACCGTTGTTCCAAGGCCGAGTACAACGCTTCTTCTGTTGCTTCTTTCATTTTCAAGAACTGCGCCTGTTCCAAGGAAGTGGAGGAGTGCATAGTTGTTTGAAAGAATACCTGCGAGAATAATACCGAGAATAATTTCAAATGTCATATTACTTTTCCTCCTTATTCTTATTGATTACTGCGCCGAGCTTACGGATTGCCGCAAGAGTGATTGCAAGAACGAGATAACCACCGAATGCACCTGCGAGTGCGGAGATCTTATAGTCGTTCATAAATGCTACGTTGATACCGAAGATGCTTGCGCTTCCAAAAAATTCTCTGATGATAGCGCAAATAACCATGATTGCTGTGAGGAATCCACCTGTAACGAGAGAAACTGTAATGGATTCAAACTCGCCGTGGCATCCTGCAACCTCTTCCGCATCGCGGAAGGCAACTGCGCTTACCGCAAGGCAAGCAAGGTGAACGCCAAGCATATCCACGATTTCAGGGAAATGCGCCTGCATAAGCATATCAATGAGTGTTACAAATCCCGTGATAATGAGCACGTAAGCGGGGAGCTTAGCCATATTGGGAATTATCTTTCTAATAGCGGAGATAACAATGGATGAGAGAAGAAGTGTGAGAACAACTGCAACGCCCATACCGAGAGCCGCCTGTACGTTTGAGCTGGATGCCATTACGAATCCTGCCGCAAGAACGAGAAGGGGAGAGGGTGTTTTTCTAAGCATATAAATCTTATTACTCATTACTGTTCTCCTCCTTTGATAGAATTGAATGTGTTAAAGGCATCGATGATTGCCTGTCTTACTGCGTTAGACGTGAGAGTTGCGCCTGAAATAATTGTGTCATCACCGTTGAATGTGCCTTCTGTATTACCTGTGAATCTATCGAAGTATCCATCGGGAGTACCGTTGAAGTTGGGGATGTATTCCTGTTCCTCGTAGAGTGTACCGATATCAACCTTAAAGATTTTACCGTCGTTATCAATAAAGATATTAGCTGTCATTACGGCATCGTGATAGAAAAGAGGCTTGGATTGAAGCATATAGTATGTTTCGCCATTGTGCGTAAACTCAAGAGCGAGAGTGGATGATCCAAATGTGTCAAAGTTAACTGACTTAACACTGTTTGCTGCTTCTTCGCTGAAGAGCTTCTTGATCTTATTGGTAATACCCTTACTTATAGAGGTTTTGATATCACCATAAGCTGCAAGAGCTTCTGTAACGAGAGCACTGTGGTCGGCTGTTACGTCATTCTTTTCTTCGTCGTAAACCTTTGCAGCACCCATAGCGTTAACGATTACAAGATAAGCACTTTCGCCTTCTGTAATTACATAAGCTGCGCCTGAGTTGTTAAGTGCCTTCCAGCCTTTAACTATATTGCCGCTACCTTCAACTACGGTTGCTTTAAGAGCACCGTCTCTTCCCATACCTGTGTGAAGAGAAGCGATCATTCCTTCAAACACAACGGAAGGATCAAGCTTACCGCCGGAAACGAGAACGTGTGCTGCGAGTGCACCTTCAATTGCCTTGTTATAACCAATGGATGTTGCACTGTTAGCAGTTGCACCGCTTGCTATAATAAGGGAAAGTGTGTCGATCGTCTGACCGTTGTATTTTCCGTTAAGACTTGTTTCCTGACCCCAAGTTTCGTTAGAAGATACTACATTGGAACCTGCTACCTTTCCCTCAGCATCGATACCAACTCTAATTACAAGGCCTGACTTGTAACCTGTAGCGCTTACTTCAAAGATAAAGCCGGCGCCGTTTGTTTCTTCGTATGCCTTGAGAACGTTTTCGGGAAGATTTTTAGAAGCCGGATCAAATTCTTGGAAATTCTTACCCGAAGGAAGAACAGCAAGAAGGGGAGCAAATGCAGCACCTGCATTATTTGCTTCGATGAGGGGAGCGGTGTGGAAATTGAGCCCGAAAGCCGCAAGACCGAACACGAGCAAGATTACTACTATTACTGCAGCTGATTTAAGAAATTCAGAAGTTTTCATTATTTAATACCTCCCAATGTCTTTTTAGCTGTGAATTTTTCAATAAAGGGAACGAGAAGGTTCATAACGAGGATTGAAATTGAAACACCCTCAGGATAAAGATCCTCGGTATTGAATCTGATGAGGAATGTGATGAGACCGCATCCGATGCAGAATACTATTCTACCGAGATTTGTTACGGGAGTTGTTACGTAATCGGTTGCCATAAAGATAGCACCGAGAAGGAGACCACCTGCAAGAACCTGAGAAAGTGCAAGTGTTACGTTACCTGTTGTTACAAGATAGCAAACAAATACTGTGCCAACGAATGCTGCGGGAACGTACCATTTGATAACCTTGCGGATTACAAGATAAGCGAAACCGATGAGGAGTGCGATAGCACATGTTTCACCGATTGTACCGCCGTGTGTACCGAGCGCAAGCTGAAGGAGAGAAGCACTCTGCTGACCATTGTTAAGACCAATAAGGGGAGTTGCACTGCTCACAAGAACGTTTTCGCCCTGAAGTGTGGGATTTGCACCGCCACCAACAGTTGTGAATGTGAGGAGCATAAGTACTCTTGCTGCGATTGCGGGGTTTACGATGTTCTTACCGATACCGCCAAAGAAGCCCTTAACTACAACGATTGCAAATATGGATCCGATAGCGCACTGCCAGAGCGGAACCTTTGTGCTGAGGTTGAGAGCGAGGAGAAGTCCTGTTACGATAGCTGAGCAATCGTGAACGGTGGATTTCTTACCGCAAGCAAGATTGAAGAGAAGCTCTGCCAAAACTGCACTTGCAACGCAAGTGAGAATGATCCAAAGCGCCTGAAGTCCGAAAAGAACTACTGCGGCGATTGACGCGGGGATCATAGCGATCACTACGTCAAGCATTATTTTTTGTGTAGAATCTCCCGAATGAATGTGGGGAGCATTAGATACGTGAAGCTGTTTCATTATGCCTTACCTCCTTCTTTTTTGGAAGCGGCGTATTTTTTAAGCCACCATTTTGCGTCCTGGTTCCAAGCGAGGAGAGGACGGTTTGCAGGACATACGTAAGAGCAGCATCCGCAGTCAACGCACTGACGAACGCCTGTCTCGATAAGTCTCTTTTCACGCTTGTCCTCGTCGTGTGTGCGAAGTGCTCTTTCAACGGAAACTACGTCAATGTTGATGGGGCACTTGTCGATACATCTGCCGCAGTGGATGCACGCGGAGTAATCGGGGAGAACTGCTTTCTTTTCATCGAAGATAAGAACTGCGTTAGCAACCTTAACGATGGGACTCTCTGTGGAGAATACTGCCGTACCGTTCATAGGACCGCCAACTACTACCTTGCCGATCTCACCCTCGATCTTAACCTGCTCCATAAGGTAGCTGATTCTTGTTCCGATGGGAGCAATAACAATTTTGGGCTCTGTAACTGCGGGGCCGTCGATTGTAACGATTCTTTCAACGAGGGGCATACCTGTATTGAGGTATTCAGCCATTTTAGCAAGAGAGGAAACGTTGATGATAAGCGCGCCGAAAGAGGGGAATCGCTTACCTGCAACGGCAACTCTGCCTGTAGCATTGTAAAGCATAACCTGCTTTGCACCCTGAGGATAGATTGCATCAAGCTCGTGAATTACAACGTAATCCTTGCCTTCGAATGTCTTTTTAAGAACCTCGATTGCGTCGGGCTTATTCTTTTCAATGCAAATCTTGAAAACTGCGTTTCCAAGATATTCGTTCATATACTTACGAAGATACTCGATACCGTCTGCGATGAGATCGGGATGGAGAGTCATCATTTTGTGGTCACTTGTTATGTAGGGCTCACACTCGGCAGCGTTAACGAGAACCGTGTCAACCTTGTAATCGGGGTTGGTTGCCTCATTGAATTTTGCCCAAGTTGGGAACGCCGCACCGCCAAGACCTACCACGCCACTTTCTCTTACCGCTTGGAGAAATTCCTCGCAGTTGCTGAATGTGGGCGCCTTAAGGTTGGGATCAGCTTCCATCTTGCCGTCACTTTCGATGCGGATGGCTACAACCTCCTGACCGTCGCCGTGCTTGATGGGAGCAATTTCAACTACTGTGCCTGAAACTGTCGCGTGAACAGGGGAAGAGAATCTTCCTTCTTCACGTGCGATGAGCTGACCTACGCGAACGTAGTCGCCAACGCTTACAATGGGTTCTGCATCGTGTCCGGAATGCATATTCATAGGAAGAACAACTTCTTTGGGAGTTGCAATTCTTATGGGATCAAGATGATCCGTGTGCTTATTGTGGGGCACGTGCAAGGATGAGATGTTTTTCATTCTCCTTTACTCCTTATCTTTTTTTTGTATTTTAAATTTTTTATATATAAAAGTTATATAAACTTTATAATCAACTTTATTTAGCTACAAGAGCGTCAAAGCCCTTTGTTGTTTTCATTGTTCCGTCGCGTGTGATCCAAAGAACCTCAACTCCGCCAATCTTTTCAACGAGTGCAAGTCCTTCCTCATAGCTCATACAGAAGAGAGCTGTTGAGAGGCAGTCTGCAAGTCCTGAATTTGCCGTGATTATCGTAACCGATGAAAAGTAATCGGCAGGCATGAGTGTATCCTTGTCGATTATGTGGTGATATTTCTTTCCGCCAACGGTGAAATATCTTTCATAATCTCCGCTTGTTACACAAGATGTGTCTGAGATAGTAATTTTGGTTGCAAACTTTGGCGTTTTGCAAGAATCACATATGTTGTCCTCGTTCTCGTCCACGTGCATCCATGCGTACATACATATTGAGTTATCCGGCTCACGGTACTTTGGATTGTTTATTCCCGTGCCCCATCCTTCGCCATTTGGCTTTGTTCCGATCAAACGTATATTACCACCGATACTGAGAACGTAAGATTTTATTCCCTTGCTCTCAAGATGCTTTGCTGCCTTTTCTGTGGCATAGCCCTTGCCAAGCGCACCAACGTCGATGCGGGCATTCTTGTCTGTGATTCTTACAGTATTGTTTTCTTTATCTATTTCAAGAAAGTCAAATGATACGTGCTTGCTTGCCTCTGTGAGAGATTCGGGGGATGGAATATATCCGCCATCCGTCCTTGCATCGTGCCAAAGGCGAAGCACCGCACCCATCATTATGTTCATCTCACCGTTTGTGAGAGTGTATAGTTCTTTTGCATAAAGCAAAAAATCCACAAGCTTTGAAGAAACCTTTATGGGATCTCCGCCTGCGTTTTTGTTGAGCGTACAAAGATTATTGACACCACTATATTCATAGTAGATGTCAAACAGTTTATGATATTCTGCGAGTAAGGACCAAGCCTCCTCGCAGTTTTTGTCAAACACTTCTTTTGAATCGCCGGCATATGAATAAATCACGGAAGCGGTATCAAAAAGTGTTGAGTTTTCGCTGAATTTTATAGATTCGGCTTGTCCGTTATGCGGCGCTTCGGGGCTGTATGCTATCAAAATAGCAACCAGCCCCAAAAGTGCGCATGCGCAGATTATCACCTTGAAATTTTCTTTAAGAAATGTTTTCAAAGCGGTAATCTCCTTATGAAATTTTAATTATCTTGCGTTGTCTACTGCTTCGCCAACAACTGCCATAAGACCTGTGATCTGCATTGAGCAGCCAGCAGCAAGAAGGTCCCTATCTGTTGTGATATCATGACCCTTAGCAGGAGTTGTTTCCATAGCCTTAACCTGAGCACCTGTCATGCCAACAACGTGCTTTGAGAAAGCAAGGGACTGTTCGAACCATTCAAGCATAACGCCGTTATCGTCATTGTCAACCTTACCGGCCATGCCGTAGTCACCTTTCTTTTCTCTCTTTGTTCTCTGATCACCTGTTTTTTGAACAACATTTTCGTAGTCAACAAGAACAGAAGGCTGGTAAGCATCATTAAGAGCTGCAATGATTTTACCATCAGCTACAACTGCTGCACCGAAATCAACGTTCATAGCAATTGTTACACCGTTATCATCATCAAATGCTGTGCCGTTATCTGCGCTGTTAGCGGAAACACCGAGTGTGAATGCTTTGCTTGTCTTGAATGTAACACCCTGTGTATCTTCGCAAGCCTTAACTACAGCGTTTATGAAATCACCAATCTGGATTGTGCATCCTGCAGAGAGAAGAGCATTGTCTGTTGAAATGTGATGGCCGTTAACTTCCTGTGTTGTCATGGCTTTGATCTGTGCAACTGTCTTACCAACTACGTAGTTTTCGAAAGCCTTTGTTTGTGCATCCCATTCAAGCATAACGCCGTCCTTGTTGTTATCAACTTTGCCGGCCATACCGTATCTGCTGCCGAGTTCCATCTTTGTTTCGAGAACTGTGAAGTTAAATGTTGCATTGTCAAGATCAAGTTTGTACTTGTTCTGAACTGCATCGATTCTGCATGCAACGATCTTACCCTGAGCATCAAGAACTACTGTAGCAACTGTAGCATTGAGCTGTTCGTTTGTGTGATCGCCAAAAGCAACGCCCATACCGAGCTTGTATTCTTTTTCTGTACCTGTAGAGCCAGCGGGCTTTGTTGTTGTGGTTGTGGAACCGTTTGTGTTATTGCCGCCGAGAAGTACTACGCCGAGTACAACTGCAACTACGAGAACTACTGCTACGATAGCAATAACGAGAGTCTTTTTGTTCTTCATTTTGATTTTCCTTTCTTAAGTAGAAAAAATAATTTTTTTCTGTTTTGATCGTGCGAGGCACTGCCTTTATTATTCTTTTCCAATGTACGCTCAAATAACCGAAAAACATAATATCGGGTGCTCGCCCAAAATACAGCAGTTTATTATATCATAAGTAGGAAAGTAAAGTCAAGTGTTTTTGTTATATTTTTAACAATCAAGGGCTATTTTAATGAACTTTTAAAAACTTGTGCAAAAATGTCTATAATCGCACACCGAATATGTTTAAAATGTACAAAGAAAATGAGAGTATTGACGAAAAAACGAACTTTGTTTGTCCTCAGGGGGTCAAAAAATTAGCACCCCAAGGCAAAAAATGCGCTTTTGGGGTGCTTTTTATAAAAAATTTTCATATTAATTATATGCAAAGCATATTATAGATGCCAAAAATCAAGTATTATTGTTCTTCATTAAGGCGCTTTGCTATTCTTGTGGCAACGATGTCGAGAGAGGTCTTGTTTTTGCCGCCATTGATTATGATATCAGCATATTTTTTTGTCGGCTCGACGTAAATTCCGTGCATTGGCTTTACCGTGCCGAGATACTGAGCAATAACTCCGTCAATATCTCTTCCGCGCTCATTCACGTCGCGGCGAAGTCTACGCAAAATTCTCTCATCTGCATCCGCATCGGTGTAAATTTTAATATCAAACATCTCTCGAAGTCTTTCGTCATGGAAGGTGAGGATTCCGTCAACGATAATTATTGGGGACGGCTCAAGACGTGTGAGCTCTGCCTTTCTTGTGTGAAGCTTGAAATCATAATTGGGAACGTCGATAGCTTCTCCCTTTTGAAGCGCTCGAAGATGCTTTACAAGAAGGTCGGTGTCAAGTGCATCGGGGCAGTCGTAGTTTGTTTTTATTCTCTCCTCAAAAGAGAGATGGTCCTGTGGCTTGTAGTAATTGTCATAGGAAATTACCGTAATTTCGTTGAGGAAAAGTGCAAGAAGACGGTCTGCAAAGGTGGATTTTCCACTACCCGTGCCACCTGCGATGCCGATAAGCATTGGAGATTTCATAAGCAAGAATTCCTTTTTATAATTTGTTTTATCAAGCAGTAATTATATCATTTAGAACGAAATTTGTCAATCTTTTTTATACACTTAACTGTAAATCAGTAAAAAACCCACTCAATAAATGAGTGGGTAGATAATTATTCTGAGTGGGAGAACATTTCTTTTCCAACTCCGCAGAGGGGACATTGAAAATCGTCAGGGAGATCCTCGAATTTCATTGGAACAGCCATGCCGTGTTCAGGATCTCCTATCTCCTCATCAAATTCCCAACCGCAAACCGTACAAACGTATTTCATAATTCAGTTCCTTTCTTTTTTGTATTGTTTTGTTCTATATTATGCCCAAATTAACGCTTGTAAATCATAAAATGTTCAAATAAAGTTGTTGACAATCATTAAAATGAGTGATATAATACAAATACAGTTGAACAATCATTCAACCAAAAGGAGATAATTATGCCCAAAAATGAATATTTATGCGACTGTAATATAGTCCACGAGGAGTCGGTCGAGCGCGCTCGCAGGGAAATGCCTGACGATAGCATAATAACAAATATATCCGATTTTTACAAAATAATGGGTGATCCTACGCGCTGCAGAATCATTTGCGCGCTCAAGGAAAACGAGATGTGCGTTTGCGATCTTTGTAATGTCCTTTCAATGAGTAAATCCTCTATCTCACATCAGCTTTCCAAAATGCGCGAGTATGGTGTTGTCAAGTGTAGACGCGATGGGAAAGAGGTATATTATTCACTTGACGATTCACACGTTTTGGATATACTTTCAACCACACTTACACATATAGATCACAAGCACAAGGGGGAAGAATAATGAAAACTGAAAAGAATATACTTATTGCATTCATACTTAATCTTGCATTTTCGATATTTGAATTTATCGGCGGCACCATAGTCGGAAGTGTTGCTATTGTTTCGGATGCCGTTCACGATCTCGGCGATGCTATGAGCATTGGAGCTTCATATTTTCTTGAGCGCAAGAGCAAAAAGCAGCCCGATGAGGTTTATACTTACGGATATGCAAGATATTCGGTTATCGGGGGAGTTATTACCACGCTCGTCCTTCTTTTGGGTTCTGCGGCGGTAATTTATAACGCGATTTTGAGAATAATCAACCCCGTGTCGATAAACTATAACGGAATGATAATTTTTGCCGTTGTGGGCGCGCTCGTAAATCTTGCGGCGGCATATTTCACACGCGAGGGCGACTCTATAAATCAACGCGCAGTAAATCTTCATATGCTTGAGGACGTGCTTGGATGGGTGGTAGTTCTTGTTGGCGCGATAGTTATGAAATTTACAAATTTTGCGCTCATCGACCCTTTAATGTCGATAGGCGTTGCGGTGTTTATTCTTGTTAATGCGGTAAGAAATCTCAAGGAGGTAATGGAGCTTTTCCTTGAAAAAATGCCCCGAAGCATCCAGATAAATGAGATAAAGGAGCACGTCCTTCGCATTGACGGCGTGCTTGACATCCACCACATTCACATCTGGAGCATGGACGGACAGAAGAATTATGCGACCATGCACGTTGTTGCAAACGGCGATACGAGTGAGATCAAAAAGAAGATCCGCGAGGAGCTTCGTGAGCACGGAATAGTGCACGCGACTCTTGAGCTTGAAAACGAGGGTGAGAAGTGCGGCGAGGAGCGTTGTCATATTGAGCACGGTGAGAGCTGTGGACATCATCATCACCATCATCACCACGGACATCATCACTAAAAAAATCCCGTCACTTGAATGTGACGGGATTTTTTTAATATCAATGCGAAAGAATAAAATTCTTTGTTTTAGGGTGGAAGCAAAGATACAACATCGGAATTAAGGATAGAGCACTGCCAATTGAAAATACGATATACAATGGAAAAATATCTCCAAGTATTCCGTATATGAGGGATGATATTGCCGTGCCCCCAATACTTGCAGAAGAAAAAGCACCCATTATTGCACCTCTGTTTTTCTCGGGAAGAGCAAGTACAAATGAAGCATTAAAAATTGAATTGCCTACTGTGTTCATAAATGCTCCTAAAAATGCAAATATACACAAGGGAAGAAATTCAGTTGATAAAAATGCCAAAACCAAAAATACGCAGGATAAGCAAAACCCTATTGCCATAGTCCAAAATCTTGTCTTGGGTTTAAGCTTGATTATGCCCAAAAGCACAACGCCAAAAAGACCTCCTATCGTCCACACTGACATGAGATAACCGTATTGGTCAAGAGAAAAGTCTTTTTCCATTGTGAACGGAAGGATGAGTGAAAATACGCCCGCGGCTAACAAATTGATTATAAGCGCGCAAGGAACAAAAATTTTCAAGCAGGGCTCTGAAATAATTGTTTGTATAGCTGATTTGCTGTCTTTTAATAGGCCCTTGACTGTAACTCTTTCGCCTTCCTGCACTGTACTCGGGATAGAAATGAATAGCTCAGAAATTGAGGCGTATATATTGCTTATGCCGTTCAATACGATGATAAGAGGAACACCGAAAAACGCAACCATAACACCGCTGAATGCCGTTCCCACCATATTAATGGTTGAATTAACACCTGAAAAGAGTGACTGTCCTCGCACCATATCGTCGTGAGGAATTATATCAATAAGAGCCGTGCTTGTGGCGGGGGAATAGAATACTCCGCCGAGTGCCGCTAAAAATGCGGCAATGAGAATACCCGGAACGCTCAGATTATTTGTATATGCTAAAATGCCCATGGTTATCATGAGTATACCCTGAAAAGCATCGCCTATCACTATAACCCATTTGCGACTTAATTTGTCCACCACGCTTCCACTGAAGGGGGATAGGAGCATCATAACGAACATTGAGATTGATGACATAAGCCCCATCAAAGAGTTGGAGCCCGTTTGCTCGTATACCCAATATCCTATTGCTACGCTATACATAAGGTCGCCGATGGTGCTGACCGCACTGGCTTGCAAAAGCAGGATAAAATTTTTATTCCATAATTTTTTCATA
>JBGVNP010000174.1:0-4488 GCA_045125655.1 Eubacteriales bacterium
TCGTAGTAAACTAACTGCGCGCTAAATCCCAATTTATCTATTCAGCACCACAGTAAAGGTGCAACCTCTATCCTCGTTATTTTTCACGGTTATTTCACCGCCCTCGAGGTCGATTATCTTTTTAACAAGCGCAAGTCCTAATCCGTTTCCCTCGTTTTTTCGAGAGGAATCTCCTTGATAAAACTTATCAAACAGATGCTTTTGCGTTTCCTCATCAATTCCGATACCTTGGTCGGATATAGTGAACACGATTTTATCTGCGTGATTCTCAAGGCGTATTTTTATCTCTGTGCCATTATCACTGAATTTTATCGCATTGGAGATAAGATTATCCCAAATGTGATGCAAAAGTGCCTCGTTTCCGACGTAATCTGTGTCGTCCATTTCAATATCAAATTCAATTTCCTTGCTTGCCCACTGACCTTCAAGTGCGAGCAGGGATTTTCTTATCTGCTCGTCAAGGTCAAAGCTCGTTTTCTTTGATACTATCGACTGATTTTCAAGCTTTGACAGAAGAAGGATACTACCCGTTAGTGAGGATAGTCTGTGAGTATTAAAAACAATTTTATCCACGTATTCCTTTTGCTCGTTGGTGAGATTTTCACCGTCCTGAAGGAGCATTGAGTATCCCTCAATGGCATTTATAGGTGTTTTGAATTCGTGAGAAACGTTGGAAACGAAATCGCTCTGCAAAATTTCAGTGGACTGTAGCTCCTTCGCCATCATATTAAAGCCCGAAAATATCTCCTTTATCTCCTTTGAGGAGCTTTTTGTCTTAAGACGGACGGAGAAATCTCCTTCGGATATTTTTTCCATAGCATATCCAAGCTCCTTTACGGGATAAATGAACCATCGAGTAAGGGCATTCGTTGCGAATATTCCGACCAAAAGTGCGATGATAAGGAGGTCCACCCAAAGAGGAATATTCCAAAAATCCGCGAAAAGCCATTTGAAAAGAGCATCTGCACCTATGGAGAGCAGAATACTTATCCATATTTCAGTGGTGACGATGATTATTAAGCGAATGCGAAGGTTGAATCTTTGTCGAATTTTACGAATGCCCTCAAATATTTCTTTTTCCTTCATAGCTTTATCACCTTATATCCAACGCCACGCATTGTTACTATCTTAAAATCGGTATTGCTCTTAAATCTGTCCCTGAGTCTAGCTATATGTACGTCAACGGTATGTGTATCGCTTTCGTTATCATAGCCCCATATTTCGTCCATCAGCTGATGGCGAGTGAAAATTTTTCCGGGGAAGGACGCCATTTTATAAAGAAGCATAAACTCCTTTTGAGGCAATATGAAATTATCCTTTTCGGTGTAGACGGAGAGGGAATCAAGCTCAAGTATCGTTTTGCCGATGATGAGCTTGCGATCGTTAATCATTTGCGCTCTGCGTAAAAGCGCGCCCACGCGAAGCACCATTTCATTGATGTTTATGGGCTTGACCATATAATCGTCAGTGCCCGAGGTAAAGCCCTGTCGCATATCGTCAAAGGCATCCTTGGCGGTGATCATCATAACGGGGATATTGCTTCCCGTACTTCTCAAAAGGCGAACAAGCTCATAGCCGTCCATAACGGGCATCATAATATCGGAGATGATTAGGTCATAATAGTCCTTGTCAAGCTCGTCAAGTGCCTCCTTGCCGTTTGAAACACCCTTGGTGACGTATCCGTTTTTGGTGAGGATATGTGAGAATAACTGACGAAGCTCGCGGTCGTCCTCCGCAATCAAAATTTTAAACATAGATGTCTCCAATCTTTTAAATCAATTTTAAAAATTATACCTTTAATGCTTTGTTTTGCTTTATTACAGAATATACCGATCTCGCGTTGGGATCGGGCTCGGTCAAAAGAATGCTCATAATTACAAGCTCAATCATAGAAAACGTTATTATAGAAAGCGTTGCAACTATATAGACGTTTATAAATCCAAGCTGTATAGCAAAGGGAATTCCGAGGAGCATCCACATGCATAGCTTGCAGGGAACGGAATGTATAAAAAACACCGTTTTATGCTTGATGAAGTTGATAATGGGTGATATGGCTCCAATACCGAGGGCAACGAGCATCCATACTGTAAGCTCAAATGTCATAACGTTCATCGTGTAAACTATTTTTATAAGGGACATATCAAGCAAAAAATCGGCTATGCTGTCAAGAAATGCGCCAAGATTTGAGCAGACATTCATTTTTCTGGCAAGTATACCGTCAATTAGATCGGTGAGCATTGCTATAACAAAAATAAATATGAATAAGGGCGAGATCCTGTCAAAAAATAAAAGCAGTAAAATAGCAAGAATAACTCTTGAAAAAGTTAAAATATTAGGTATATTTTTCATTTTTTCTCACTCCTATTTTATATATAAATTCTTAAATAAACCTTAAAAACTATGAAAAGTCCTTGAAAAAAGCTCTCGCAAGGGCTTTTTAAACTCATATCTCCAAAGATTGAGTGTAGAGTGATTTCTAAGCATATACGATGCACTGTTTATCATATCAATGGATAAAAGGATAACAAAGCTGATGCTGATTACCGAGAGAGCAAAAGGATCAATTTTTGAAAAAATATTTATCAAGGGATCAAAGCAATATCTCATGAACAAAGTTATAAGAAATGCAAAGCCCATACTAGTGGGAACTGACGTGTATTTTGTAATGTGTAGGGGAAGCGCGCTGTAATTCCACCAGACTATACCGCAGCACCACTCCGTGAGATGTCCAAGGATTATCTCTCCTACGCTGACACATAGAAATGTTATAAAAAAGTAGTATAGGACTTTGATCCATTCATTATTTATATTTAGTTGCTTTGTGAAAAATTCGGGAGCACGGGGAGTTCCAAAAAGAACGTATATCAGAAATAGGGCAAGTCCGTATCCAAAAAGGAAGGGAAGTACCATATTTCTGTTGTCCACAAATCCACGCATAAATCCTATAAAGGTATTTTCAATGCAGAATCCAATAAATGATGCTACAACAATGACAAGCATCAAAGAAAGATTTTTAACTGACATAGCTTTTCCTCCTTTCTATTTTACAGTTGAATTATATATTATTATTTTCAACTGTTTATCAAATATAATTCAATAAATGTTGAGAAAAGAAAAAAAGACGGAAAAATCCGTCCATGTAAATATTTTTCAGAGAAAAAAGAATAAAAATGCTGATAATAAGATAAGGGGGGAAGAAAAATGAAAAAATATATATTAAAATTTGTTTCTTTTTGTTTAGCGGCATTAATTTTATTGCCTACAATTAATATTAATGCGGCAGAGGATCGCTGGTATGTAAAGCGCAACGCGGAGCATAAGCAACCGATATGCGACACTAATTTTTCATATATTGAAAAACACGGCGGCATATTTGTTGACAAAAATCACGGCGACGAAAATGGGGAAAAAGTTATATATCTTACCTTTGATGCGGGCTATGAAAACGGCAACGTTGCAAAAATAATGGACGTTATGAGGGATGAGGGTGTGGTTGGATCATTCTTTATACTCGGCAATCTCATCGACCGCGCGCCCGAGCTTGTTTTGAGAATGGAGAGGGAAGGTCATCTTGTATGCAATCACACACTGACTCACAAAAAGCTGATAGGAGCAAGTGAGGACGCTTTTTTACAGGAGATCAACGGACTTGCAAGCAAATATAGAGAGCTTACGGGCAAGGAGATGGCAAAGCTATTCCGTCCGCCCGAGGGTGCATTTGATAAGACACTTCTTGAGATTGCACAAAAATCGGGATACAAGACTGTGTTTTGGAGCTTTGCCTATGCCGATTGGGATAACGGCTCACAACCAAACGAGGATGCCGCATTGAAGAAGATACTTGACAATATTCACAACGGCGAAATAATGCTTCTTCATCCCACAAGCGCGACGAATGCAAAAATTATGAAGAAGCTGATAACCGAGCTAAAAGCACAGGGCTATCGCTTTGCAACACTTAGGGAGATAGTTTAAAACGAATTGTGTTCTTTTTTGCGAAAAAGAACCAAAAAAGCTTTTAATCCGCTTCGTGGCAATAGACGTATAGATTGTGCTGACTTGGCAAGATTTCGTGCAAATCGTTCCGCGCGCGATTTTATCGATCACTCAGTCGGACACGTAGTGTCATTTCAAACTGAGTCGCCACGAGATTCTATCGCGCCCTTGTGTCATTCTGGAGGGAACGTAGAATCTCCGAAGGGACACAAGGGCAGCTCCAGAATGACACCTTACGGTGCCCGTGACGATGCGATAGAATCTCGGGTAACATTCCTACTGATGACGCGCGGAACCTTTGCTATCTACAAACCCACGCGTCAAGAGAAGTAATGCCTTACGGCATAACTTCGAAGGATCTTGCGTGGAGTATAAATTTTGATTTGTCGGGGAGTCTTAATAGCGAAATGTTACGTCTGTTCGTCATCCTGAGCGGAGCGAAGTTTTGGGAGCGAAATGAAATGTAGCGACTAAAACCTCTGCTTTCAGAGG
>JBGVNP010000175.1:0-1687 GCA_045125655.1 Eubacteriales bacterium
ATTCATATCACAATGAAGTATGCTTCGTAACATTTTTAGAACCCCCTTGACATTTTGGGTAGTTTGGTGTACACTATGTGTAGTTCAACTTCCCAATTCATATTATATACACTTCAACTGTACTTGTCAAGAGCAAATGGGTAGTTCAACTGTAAATATTCTTTTAAGGAGTGAAATCACAATGACATTCGGTGAAAAAGTCAAGGCTGAAAGAACAAAGCTTGGTATGAGTCAAGATGAGTTGGCAGCTAAAATCGGCGTAACCCGACGCATAATTGGTTCTTATGAAAATGATAAATCCCGTCCGAGAGGAATGGAAAGATATAAGAAGCTGGCAGAATCCTTAAATGTAAATGTGAATTATCTGCTGTCTGAGGACGACGCTTTCATCGCCGATGTAGAGGATAAGTACGGACGCAGAGGAGCAAGACAGGCTCAGGAGTTGCTTGCAGAAGTTACCGGTCTGTTTGCCGGCGGCGAAATGGCTGACGAGGATATGCGTGAAATGGTTGACGCCATTCAGGAAGCCTATCTTATTGCAAAGAAAAACAATAAAAAATACACCCCGAAGAAATACCGCAAAGACGAGTAATCCTCGAAGTGAACTAAGTCCAATATATGGGACATATAATAGTTTATAATTTATTATAGGGTTAATATCCGATATACTATAATATGGGAGGTGAGCCGGATTGGGGTATTACACTACGGCTGAGATTGTGAAAATCGTAAACAAGCTCATTGACCGCTGCGGTACTCGTGACCCATACAAGGTCGCAAAAGAGCTTGGTATCAATATAATCTACCGAAATTTTGACAAGCAGCGTGGAGCATATAAAGTTATTCTGAAGAACCGCTTTGTTTTTCTTAAAAACGGTATGCACCCGGTCGTGGAGCAGATAGTGCTATGGCACGAAATCGGACACGATGTTCTCCACAGGCAAGAAGCGGTTGCTGTCGGCGGGTTCAAAGAGTTCAACATCTTTGATATGAGAGAGAACCGTATGGAGTATGAAGCAAATATCTTCGCTTCTCAGGCTTCGCTCCCGGACGACACCATTTTGGAATACATTGAAAACGGCTATGACATTCAGCAGATTGCACGGGCAATGTGTTCCGACATAAACCTAATTGCTCTGAAAGTAGATACGCTGATTGCACAGGGCTATCAACTTCGCAAACAGGAACACCAAAACGATTTTCTTAAATACAATCACAAAATGTAAGACCGTCAAGTCTCGAATGTTGAGATTTGACGGTCTTTTCGTTATTTATTACATTTTTCTTTATAATCTTCGCCCCAACTCCACATAGCGTCGAGAATAGGTTTCAAGCTTTGTCCCAATTCTGTCAGAGAGTATTCTACTCTCGGCGGAACTTCAGCATACACTTTTCGATTAACGAGTCCGTTTTCTTCCATATCACGAAGCTGAGCAGTCAAAACCTTTTGAGAAACGCTGCCGATTGATTTTTTTAATTCACCGAAACGCTTTGTACCCGGCAGTAATGCTCATGTACGGTAAAGAAGCAAGCAACCGAAAACAATAGATAGACCGCCAGCACTACACTATTCCGAACCAAAGACCAAAAGATAAGCATTTTGAGAAAATCTAAACTTTTGGATTTTCCTACAATGCCGACTACGGCGGAATCCCTCCCACTCCTTATATATTTCTTTCTGTATACA
>JBGVNP010000176.1:0-1945 GCA_045125655.1 Eubacteriales bacterium
ATTGAACCATATAGTCAAGTAATGTTCCATCTCGGATACGAGTTTGATGAAAATGATGTACATGATGTGAAGTTATTGTGTGAGACATTTCATATCGAAGTTCCAAATGAGTATAGATAACGACAAATTCCAATTTGTCGAGAAGATTGGAATTTCAAAAATTGATACGCAGTAATCAAAGATAAGGCATCGGAGAAATCCGGTGCCTTTCGCATTAAAAAATACTTTTCGACAAAATTATATAAAATAATAATGAGAACCATTATTGACAAGGAAATAAATATATGTTATAATAGAGTAAATTATTCCAACGGAGGAAAATATATGGTCTCATCATCCCCCAAGCTCCGCAATTCGGCGGTGCGAAATGAAATTTATACATACCTCTGCGGTACGAAGGAGCATCCTTCTGCCGAGATGATTTATAACGATCTCAAAGGCGACAATCCAAACCTCTCGCTCGGAACGGTGTATCGAAATCTAAAGCAGTTGGAGGAACTCGGACGAATCATCCGAGTAACCAACGTGAACAACCACGAGCGATATGATGCGAACTGCGACGATCACGCTCACTTTGTGTGCGAGAGGTGCGGACGAGTAATTGATATTATGGATGCCGATATGGATGCAGTAAAACTCGCCTGCAATCTATCGGTTGGTGCAAAAATTAAGCGAATACAAATCGTTATAGACGGAACTTGTGAAAGCTGCTCTGATAAAACGACTTGCTAATTGAATCAACAAGCAAATAAGCACGATGGGCTTATTAAAGCTCATCGTTTTTTTGCACCATACACGCCGTACACTCGCAGTTCCTATCAGGATGCGAGTTTAAATGTTCAAACAACATATAGATGTAACAATCCATCTACGTGGTCATCTTCCGACCCCCTTGGACGAGCCACGCCAATTCTTTAATTCAAGGAGGTATTTTATTATGCGTTGGGGTAACTGCGCATCGCTACTCGTTATGAGTAGTGATTATGAATTTATGGCTTAACCGCTGCTCTACATAATAAAAAACTGAATAACGTTAGAAAGGCACTTGTTGAATGGTACGCAAATTTAAGCGTATCACGCAATAAGTGCCTTTTTGTTTGCCTTGGCGAAAAATATCGTATTTACTCTATTCGTGCTCCACCTTGTCGGATTTTGAAACTTACACCAATTTCAAAATCACGATATGGAGGAAAACACAATGAAAAAGTTATCGACAGAGATAACCACGAAAAAAGGCGAAAGAAAAATTATCACCGTTGAGGTGGACGATATATATGCGGATTGGCTTGTTACCCAACCCCAAGAGATATACCACGATGCAGTTATGTTTGAGTATCGGACAAGCTGCACCGAGCGCAAGGAAACCCGCTACATTCAATCCTTAGATGCTTCTATGGATAATGGTTTTGATATAGCTGATGAAAGCGTGGATATTGCAAAGGAACTTCTGCAAAAAGCGGACAATGAGCGTTTGTATGCGGCTATGGAACACCTTACCGAGAAACAGTATTTGATACTTTGGCTTAATGCGGTCGAGGGATTGTCTTTCCGTGAAATAGGCAGACGATTTGGCATTAGTAAAACTACTGTCGTTGAGCAGTTTAACGCTGCTGTGAAAAAAATTAGAAAAAATTTTTGAAAAACACCCTGCCAAAATGCGTTTTTCAAGGCTATTAGGTGAAGGGACATAAAAAAACACCTTCACTGATCCTTGAAAAATTGAATAGACATTCATCAAATACATTATCTGCGCTATGCGGTGATGAGCCGCTAAGCCGCATTTGTAGGTGCGCCAAGACCTCCCGCGAGGGAGCGAGCGAGAACACTTATACAAAGTAGAGTTGGATTGCATCCGACGTGGCGATGACAGGCGCGAGTGACAATGATACTTCCGTAGCAGAAATGCGCGGCTGGCGGAGTACCCGGCAGAGGTTAGAACCCTATG
>JBGVNP010000177.1:0-5079 GCA_045125655.1 Eubacteriales bacterium
GTAAATTTTAGAAAATTACTCCGTAGGAGTGATTTTCGTAGTTTTGAAAGTACAATGCCGACCGTCGTACTTGTACGTAAGGGCGGTATTGGAGTTTCTAAACCGATAATTCATTCTTGAATTATCGAAAATTTACGTAAAGTCTGCAGAAACCAAGCGGTAAAGTTTTTCGGGGCGTGGGGCGGCTTTTCAAAAAAGCCCCACATCTTTTTATAACTAACTTCTGCGCGACAAATCAAAATTTGAAAGCAAAGCTACAAACAAATTTTTAACACAAAATTCGATTTTTCATAATATGGTAATAGAGCGGGCGATGAACCTCGCTTATTACATTGATTGCCTTATGTGGCAGAAACGGAGCATTTATGAATAACTGTCTTTGCAACCTTTTTGAAAACGACTATATCTGGCTCATTCTTATTGCACTGCTTATTATCACCTGCTGCTGCAACAGATAAGTCAAAAAGAGGGAAGCCGCGGCTTCCCTCTTGGTTTTTAATTGTCTTTGCTTTACATTGAGAACTCCATCCTTCGCAAAAAGATACGTTAAATCCCTCATACGAGGGACACAAAAAAAGAAAGACACCAAATTGGTGTACGGGAAGGCTCACTTACGCGAGCTAAATTTGCCGAGGAGTTCCTGTGCAAGCACGGAACGTCCTTTCGTCAAATTTGCGAACCCGATCCCGAACAACAGGTCGTTCGGTGATGGATTAGTTCCCTCATACGAGGGGAACAAAAACAAGAAAATCCCGTACGGGTAATCGAGACACTATTTCTCGCAAGCGAGAAATAGTACCAAGAATGCTATCGCATTCTTGCCCATAATTTTTGCTTCGCAAAAAGATGCGTTAAATTCCTCATACGAGGGACACAAAAAAAGAAAGACACCAAATTGGTGTCTTTCTTTTTTTGGTGACCCGTACGGGAATCGAACCCATGTTACAGCCGTGAAAGGGCCGTGTCTTAACCGCTTGACCAACGGGCCGAATGGTAGCGGGAATTGGACTTGAACCCATGACCTATCGGGTATGAACCGATTGCTCTAGCCAACTGAGCTATCCCGCCATTTACCGCACTACTGCGACTTGTTTATTCTATCATAACTGCGCGTTTTTGTCAATACCTTTTTTTGAAAAAATATTATTTTTTATAAAAAATTATGTTTAGTGGGTGTATTCTATGCTTTATAACTTATACACATTTAATAATGCACGCAACAAATAATGTAAGTAATAACAAAAGGTCTTTACAACGCGAGAAAAATATGATAAAATAACATAAGAGTATAACTCTAATATTATTAAGGATGGAAAAGCTATGGATAAGATTTTAATTGCAATAGTTATTTTGGCGCTGGTTCTCGGCATATTCTGCGGAACGGTTTATCTTCTTAATGAGAACAATTACAAGGAAATGATTGAATATATTGATACCTTTGCTGTGGATGGCATCAGCTCGGATTACGTTCCTCAAAAGGATGAGCTTGGCAACTGGTATTTCACAACCGATGAGGATTTTAAGGTTCTTCATCTCACCGATGTACATCTCACAGGCGGATTTATAAATAAGCTTGAGGACAGAAAGACCGTCAATGCGGTTGCGGCGATGGTTGCGGTAGAAGATCCCGATCTTGTTATCGTTACGGGTGATATTGCTTTTGCTATTCCCGAAACGGGCACGATAAACAACTACTATGCACATCAGATGTTCATTCGTCTGATGGAAAATCTCGGCGTTTATTGGACTGTTACCTTTGGCAATCACGACGACGAGGCATTCAATTTCTATCGCCGTCAAGCAGTGGCAGATATGTATGCCGATGAAGGACTTGAAAGATGCCTATTTGTGCAGTCCCCCGATGGCGTTTCGGGTATGGGTAACCATGTTATCAACGTAAAGAACGGTGCGGGCGAGATTACAAAGTCCCTTATTATGATGGATACCCATGCATATATTCACTCAGATCTTTTGCTTGGAAGCATTGATGCGATCTTTTGGAATTATGACTGCGTTAAGCAGGATCAGGTTGATTGGTATGCAAATATTATCAATGAATATAACCCCAAATCATCCCTGATGTTCTTCCACATTCCTCTTGGTGAGGTAAAGACGGCTTATGACGAGTATGTTGCAAACGGCAGAGCGGATACAGAGAACGTTAAATGGCTTGGCGGAGTTGACGGCGAGGATAAGAGCGGAGAGATGGTATACTCCTCTCGAATCGAGGAGCAGCTTTTTGAAAAGGTTCTTGAGCTTGGCAATACAAAGGCGATGTTCTTCGGTCACGATCATCTCAACAACTTTGTACTTGATTACAAGGGAGTTTTGTTCTCCTACGGTTATAGCATCGACTATTCTGCATACGGCGGTGATCTTGAAAACAAGGGTTTGCAGAGAGGATGCGCGGTTTTGACCCTTACCCCTGACGGTGAATTTAATGCCGAAAATATCGTTCACGAAAACTATTATCAGGATAAATATCAACCCAAAGATGGAAAAGAAGAGGTTGACATGACACCCTTGTACAAATAAAAGGAGAAAAATATGTCTAAATATTATATTGGAATTGACCTTGGTGGCACGTTCATCAAGGGGGGGATAGTAAATGAAAACGGCGAGATCCTTGTTTCTGACAAGGTTCCCACGGAGGTTGAAAAGGGGGACAAGGGCGTTGCGGCAAACATCGTGCGCCTTGCGAATATGCTCCTGGAAAGCAAAGGGCTTACGACCTCGGAAATTGAAGGACTTGGTATTGGATCGCCCGGTATGATAGACTCGGCGGAAGGTAATGTTGTTTATGCTAACAATCTCGGTTGGGAGAACTTCAAAATTTGTGACGAGATTTCCAATCAGCTTGGCGGAATCAAAGTAAAGATCGGAAATGACGCAAACGTTGCGGCTCTCGGTGAGGTTAAATTCGGCGCGGCAAGAAATTATAATTCTGCCATTATGATCACTCTTGGAACGGGTGTTGGCGGCGGTATCGTTATTGACGGCAAGCTCGTTGAGGGTAATCTCGGTGCAGGCGCGGAGCTTGGACATACCGTTATCGTTAAGGGCGGAGAACAGTGTTCTTGCGGACGAAAGGGATGTTTTGAGGCATATAGCTCGGCAACGGCTCTCATTCGCGATACAAGACGCGCGATGGAGGCCCATCCTGACTCTAAAATGTGGGAATGTGGCTCTCTTGACGAGGTTTGCGGAAAGACAGTTTTTGACTACGCGACCGTTGACGTATATGCAAAAGAGGTTGTTGACTCTTACATAGAGCATCTTGCTTGCGGACTTATAAATTATGCTAATATATTCCGTCCTGAGGTTATTTTGCTCGGTGGCGGTGTTTGCGCGCAGGGTGATAATCTTATAAAGCCCTTGCAGGCAATTGTGGATAGAGAAATCTATGCAGGTGATAAGGGTCCTCGTGTACCGATTCTTATTGCAGAGCTTGAAAATAGCGCGGGACTTCTTGGCGCGGCAGCGCTTTTGATGTAATGAAATATATTGATGCCCCCATAAATTTATGGGGGCATTATTGACCTATAAATTTGGATTTAGAGCGCACTATGTTCGCACTAACCCACCGATTGTTTTGCACCGCTTTTTCAAAAGCGGTCGCCCGCGCGGCGTGAGCGCAAAAAACGGCCCTTTCTTTTGTTAGCTTTTCTTTGGGCCTCTTTTTTCCAAAGAAAAGCGGCTAAAAAGTCTTGGTATTAAAAGATAGTTTGTGTTTATAACGCTTTTTTCTTTGGCATAAGAGCCACAAAGAAAAAAGCTTGGCAAAAAAGAAATGGCGTATCGCCTACGCGGCGGGCGGTTACTTTTTTGAGAAAAAGTAACCAAAAAACTTTTTTAACCGTTTGGTCTGTGCTAACATAGTGCCCGACAGCGGAAAAAATCTATAAGAATAATAAAAAGCTCTGCTGATTTTCAGCAGAGCTTTTGTTTTTTATTATTTGGACTGAATGTATTCATCCATTGCCTTAGCAGCAGTTTTACCTGCGCCCATAGCAAGGATAACGGTTGCAGCGCCTGTTACGGCGTCACCGCCTGCGTAAACGCCTTCACGAGATGTAAGGCCGTTTTCGTCTGCGATGAAGCATCCGTGCTTGTTGGTTTCAAGACCCTTTGTTGTGTTTCTGATAAGGGGGTTGGGGCTTGTACCGATGGACATGATTACACAGTCAACGTCAAGAACGAACTCACTGCCTTCCTTAACGATGGGACGGCGTCTGCCGGAAGCATCGGGCTCGCCAAGCTCCATCTCTACGCATCTCATACCTGTTACGAACTTGTGGTCGTCACCAAGGATCTCAACGGGAGATGTGAGTGTCTTGAAGATGATACCCTCTTCCTCAGCATGCTCAACCTCTTCCTTACGCGCAGGAAGCTCGCTCATACCACGACGGTAAACTATGTAAACGTTTTCTGCGCCAAGACGCTTTGCGGAACGAGCCGCGTCCATAGCAACGTTACCGCCACCAACGATAGCAACGTTCTTGCTATTCTTGATGGGTGTATCACTATCAGGTCTGTATGCCTTCATAAGGTTTACACGTGTAAGGAATTCATTAGCGGAGTAAACACCCTTAAGGTTTTCACCGGGAATGTTCATAAAGTTGGGAAGACCTGCACCGCTTCCGATGAAGATTGCTTCAAAGCCCATACCGAAGAGCTCGTCAACCTCGATTGTTCTACCAACAACTACGTTTGTTTCAACCTTAACACCAAGTGCCTTAAGGTTTTCAATCTCGTTCTGAACGATGGACTTGGGAAGACGGAATTCGGGAATCCCATAAACGAGAACGCCACCGGCGGTATGGAGTGCTTCAAAGACGGTAACAGCGTATCCTGCACGCGCAAGATCTCCTGCGCATGTCAGACCGGAAGGTCCTGATCCGACAACAGCGACCCGATGACCGTTCTGCAGTGGGATTTCAGGATTTGCGTCGGAATGTGCATTGTGCCAATCGGCGACAAAGCGTTCCAGACGACCGATGCCGACAGGTTCCCCTTTGATGCCGCGGACGCATTTGGATTCACACTGCGTCTCCTGCGGACAGACACGACCGCATACCG
>JBGVNP010000178.1:0-2285 GCA_045125655.1 Eubacteriales bacterium
GCGTCATCCGACTCCATGTAAACCTGAGCGGTGCGAATTATCTTATCCTCATATTGCACGGCATCCTCGCCGTACTCCGAGCCTGCTCCCGAGGCTGAATAATCCGTGCTTTCTTCCGCAGCTAATTCCGAATAGTTCGCTCTGTTCTCCGAATAATAGCTGTCGGCGGCGGAGCTTTCGCTCTCAGCGCCGCATGCCGTCATGCTCAATGCAATAAGGAGCGCGGCGGCGATCGCCTGAAATCTGTGCGTTTTTTTCATAAATTTAAGACCTCTCTTTCCTTAGAGCCTGTTTAGCATCTCTTCGCACACGTCTTGCTTGTATCTTTTGCTCCACATTTCGTGAATTTTTTCTTACAATGCGACAGTATGGCGGCGAGAAATTCCCTTCATTTGGCGAAAAATCTGACAGCGCAATACGCGCACGCCGAGATACTGTTATGAAGTGACTATTGTCAAGTGAAAGAAAATCACCTAACAAAAAACACCTGTCATTCTGAGGACATATGGAAGGAGTTGCAATGAAAAGAAAAGCGGGCTTAGCCACTCTGTTATACGTGGATTGGATACCGACAGGCTAATGACTACGCCGAACGCTCTGCGATCTAAACTCGAGGATCACCGGGAAGGTGCCGTCACAGTATCTTCGCAGATAGCCAGGAACCCTCATTGAACGAACTCCTTGCAAATGCCCTCAGAAAAATATTTGCTTTTAGATTCCGAGCCGACAAGCAGCCACCGCCGACAGGCGGCATGCCCTTGACAGCATCACAAAAAATGCTACAATGTTTTTCGGCGGCAACGAGGATTTAAGATTTGCTTTTGAGTTCGTCGCCGACGGTAACTCATAAGCATTTTTTGGGGTGCTGTCAAGGGTGGCGGAGATTTTAGAAAAGGTTTCCTGTCATCATACCCCAGACAAAGCAGGCCAATTCTCTTGCAACGGCGATTTTGGCAATATTAGCTTTTGAACGTGTTGCAATACGAATATACTTCCTGCGAAGTCGTTCATTTCCTTTGTCCGCGTAAGCTATCACATCCGGTGAGTTCCCTGCCTGACGTGCTTTGAGTGCCATGGATTTTTTGCCAACACTCCCACGATTAAAGCAATTGGCTGATTCTGTAAGCAACCTGCGCAGATGAGAGTTTCCTGCCTTGGTAATACCAAAACGGTGCTGACTTTTGCCACTGGAAGATTCACTGGGTACCAATCCAAGGAATGCCGCAAATTGCTGTGCGGATGGAAAACGCTTGAAATCACCGATTTCCACCAGCAGGGACAACGCCGTATGCGTTTTGATTCCCTTGAAGCAAACCAGCTTTTTCACATTCTCGGAGTATGATTCTTTTTGTGCAAGTTCTTCTATGCGTTTGTCATATCGGTCTACTTTGTCACTGAGCTGGCGATATGTGAGCATATACTCTGTCAGCGTTTCCTGGAGCATTTCATCTTTCATCTGCAATGCTCCAAGCCAAGCAATGTGCTTTTGTGTCCAGTAGCTTTTTCCGTCAAAGTGTTTCCCGTGTCTGGTACAAAACGCTATGATCTGCTGCTTTGTCTGTTTTAGCATTGTCTTTGCGTCATCACGCATACGAATATACTCCTTGACGGCGTTATCCTCGTCCGTTGGAACGTACACAGGGCTGTAATTTCCATAGGCAAGGCATTTTGCTATCTTGACAGCATCTCTTTTATCTGTCTTTATTTTCTCATTGACGCTTGTTGCCATGGTTGTCGGTGCAAGTATCACACACTCGTATCCGAACCCTTTCAAATCGTGGTACAGCGTGTATCCAAGACATCCCGCCTCATATCCGCAGATGAATTTGGTGTTTTTTCCTTGCAGTTCCTGTAATCTCTTCAAGTATTTTACCAATTCCTTCACGTCTGGATTGAGTGTCGTTTGTCCGAATACCTTTTCTCCTTCAATTTGAAACGCGCAAATTGTGTAATTTGTCGTATGGACATCCATTCCGATATATGTTATACTTGTCATAGTGACTCCTCCTTGTATGTGGTAAACCCTATATACTTCTGTTTTTTCAACTATTAGTATGACAGGTAAACCCACGTTTTGCAAGAGGGGTCACTTCATATTATCTAAACAGGCTCTAAGAAAAAATTCTGCCAATATCAAAATGCAAACAAAACTTTAACATTTGCATGGTATGATTATTCTATGGGAAAATCCTTCAGGAGGTTAAATTTATGTTTCATATATTGGTAGTTGAGGACGATTCCGAGCTGAATTCTTCGGTGTGTTCCTTTCTGAATCAGAGCGGCTA
>JBGVNP010000179.1:0-10518 GCA_045125655.1 Eubacteriales bacterium
AACCATGAAACAATGGTGTTAGCAAGGCCCACTGAGGAGCCGGAGAACACAAGCTTTTGCCAAAGAAGAAGCACAACAATTCCCGGAATCATTGCAGGCAGAACAAACAAAAATCTGTAAGCGGGCATCATCTTGGATCTAAGATTATACATAAGCTCAGCCAAGATGATGGATGCCGCATTACCGAGTACCATACCGACAACGGTTAGGATAACCGCGTTGCGAAGCGATATCCAAAACAGCTTATCGGAGAATACATTCTTATAATTTTCAAGCCAAACAAAGTCTGCTTTTGATCCACCGTCCCAGTTGGTAAATGAATTTACAAAAGCCATTATCGTAGGATACAGACAAAAAACACACAAAAGAATAAACGCAGGCAGTATAAACAAAAGTCCTTGATAGCCCTTGTACTTATTCAAAAAGCTTTTTAGCTTTGCTTTCTTTGACGTATCTCTGTTTGACATTGTTTATTTTCCTTCCTGATTAGAGGTTCCATAAGCGGGCCAAGCCTGGTTGTTCCACTTATTTGTATTGTAAAGTGTATTTACTGCATTAATGAATGAGTTCTTAAGAACCGGAAGCTTTCCTTCTATAGCAGACATTTCAAGACCGATAGTATCCTGTCTGAAAAGGTAGAATGCATCATAGTAATCCTTGTTCATTGTGCCACCCGCGGTTGCGCAAGACCAAGCTACCGTATTTTCGTTTTCAACGTCGCTCTTATATGTATTAGCAAGAGACTTGAAATACTCATTAGTTGTATTTCCTGAAAGAGGAACTGCAAAGCCAAGATCGTTAACCATCTTGTCATTGTTTTCGAAGCAGCTGAGATACATAAGAATATCAACGCAAGCGTCTACACATTTTGTGTCTCCTGCTTTTGTATCCTTATTCATAGCAGAGTTGGTGATAGCCCAACCTGTTGAGTATCCGGAAAATCCTCTGCGAACGTATCTATCAACATCGCAAGTTGTATAATAGGGGTTGGAAGCTTCACCCTTGGGCTGCTGTGTGAGAACGGGATAAGGCATAACACCAATTTCAAACTCGCCTGCAACAGTGTCAACGATTTCACGAATGCTTCCGCCTACAACCTCAAGCATAGCAAGGTTTCCAATAAGGAACTGCTGCTCTGCATAATATGAGTTGTAATTTGTGGGATAATACTTTGTCATTTGCTTAATCAAACGGAAAAGCTCAACATACTTCTCATCTTCAGGTGAGAAACGTCTTTCGCCGGTTACGGGATCCTTCTGCATATAAGCTCTTGCATATTCTTCAGCATCCACGCGTCCATCTACTGTAATAACATCCATAAATTCAAGCTCACTCGCCCAGAGTGTAGACTCAAGATAACTATCATACCAAGGATACATATGGAAATAAGGGCAAATATATTTAGAGTCATCACCGGGATCAGCTCTGTTAACAGTCTGCGCATAAGCATTAAGCTTATCCTGTGCTTCCATAAAGTCCTTATAGGTTACGGGCATTGTTGTAATGCCTGCAGCCTCAAAGAGCGTCTTGTTATAAATGATTCCTATGGGGTTCTGTTCCATTTCAACGGTGTATTTTTCACCGTTGGGAGCAAATGTACTTGCATAAGAGGTGCTATCGTAGATATCCTTCCACTTTGCACTTCCCGCTTCGCCGGGCTTGGAATACTTGTTGGGAGTTTCCATAGCCGAAGAAATATCATAGAACCAACCCTTGCTCTGGTCCTCGGCAATGGTTGTTCCAAGATAGTAAAGTATCTCAGGTGCAGAACCGTTAGAAAGCATGGGAGCCATGGTTTCTCTATCCATATTGATGGAGTTGTCTGCTACTGCGAAATAGTAACCATACTTTTCTGCATTAGCTTCATTCCATGCATCAACAAGCTTTTCAAGTGTGTTGTAGGGGTAGGGATTAAGGAATGGATCATAATCCATTGAAGATGTGCTATTGTACTGTGCGTTCTGACCGCCCGCATCAATAGTAAGCTTTACGAGATGATCGTACTTATTACCTTGTTCGGGAGGTTGAGGACATGCAACCAAGCAAGAAACGATCATTGAGATGCAGACCGCAAGTAAAGCAAATCTAACTATCTTTTTTGTTGATTTTTTCATTGTGAATTCTCCTTTTGTTTCTTTTTGTTATGCTTTTATGACATTATTTTTTCAAGCATAACATTTGTCAAATATATATTACCACTTTTCCCATATAAAGTCAATAAAATTTTGTACACCATACACAAACAAACCGCAATTTCGTGTAAAACCAACAACAAAATATAACAACTTTTAGTTAATGTGATAAAAATAATGTTTTATAACAATAACATATAAACGCTCAAAATTGAAATGCTCCTAATCTAAAGCTATCCGTTAAATAGTATTTATTAATTTCACAATTTCACATTATAAAAAAACGCGATATGTATTTTTGCAAATAACTCACTTTTTCGACAATTTTGCTTGACATACGGAAAATAATGGTATATAATCCAAATAAAAGCAATACATTATGGCGGTATTTACAATGCAAAGAGAAACATTTTTATATAAAAAAGTAACGGAATATCTTTCAAAGCTAATAATTGAGCATTACGGTGAGGATGATTACAAGCTGCCCACAGAAGCAGAAACCTGCAAAGCAGTAGAAGTAAGCAGAATTACCGTACGCAAAGCTTATTCCCTGCTCGAACAGCACAATCTCATATTACGAGCAAAACGCGGAGGCACAAGAATAAACAACGAGCTTCCATACAAGGTCGTATTATCCATATTAAACAGTCACAACTATATTACCCAATCAGAAACGTCAAAAAACGAAACGGTAGCTGTTATTCTCCCCACAATAATGGGAAGCCATCACGTAACAAGTATCCTATCAGCAATTATCGATAATCATTCAAACGAAACGATAATAGTCGATAGCTCATCAATGTCTCTTCAAAAGGAGCAGGAGCTGATAGACAAATATATTTCTATGTCCGTGGACGGAATAATACTCTATCCCGTTGACAACGAGATATATAACCCCACCATACTTCAATTGTCAATGGTCAAATTCCCATTAATACTTGTTGACAGACTTCTACCAGGCCTATCGCTTCCCTATATTTCTGCAGACCACGAAAATATGGTTAGACTCGCCACCAATTATCTTCTTGAAGAAGAGCATAAATATATTTTGTATTTTAATGCGAATATCAAAACTAATTCATCGCTTTCTTTGCGTAAAGAAAGCTTTATAAATACACTTTATAGCGCACATAATTACAGACCGTATTTTTACTCCTTTGAGGGTGATGCCGACCCCACATCCCTTTCGTTTTGTGATCAATTTCGCGAATTTCTCGACTCAAATCCTAAAATAAGCGCAATCATTGCCGCTGACTATGCAAGCGGTATGCATTTATCCCAAATACTGAATATCTTGGGTGGAGCGTATAAGAACAAGTTTGAAATAGTATATCTCGACTTTAACTCAATGCAATTTGAAACTATAGGATCCAACAATCACCCGACCTATATAATGCAAGATAGCTACAAAATCGGTGAGGAAGCCATCAAGTTGATGCAAATTGCATTGGACGGAACCGATATATCCAATAAAAATATAATTGTTCCGGCTAATCTGGTCAAAGCAAACAATACCACTAAAACACATTATAACTTGCCATAGCCAATCCAAACCGATAACCAGTCTCAAGACAATCATAACTCTTAACAAATAAATGCCCTGCTTATGCAGAGCATTTTTTGTTTATTTCCAATCTATGCAAACATCAAGAAAACAGTCCTGTGGACTGTTTTTAGGGCGACATAACCAGAATGCTGTGCTTCGGGTTAGCCTCAGTTCGACGGAGATAAAAAACAACACCCACAAAACTGCAGGTGTTGTAAAAAGCATAATTTGTTGTTTTTTATCTCTTCGAGTTTTAGCAATACCGTTTGATATCGTGAATATCGTGGAAATACGTGTGATATCGTGCATTTATCGTGTGATTTCGTGCGATATCGTGAATATCGTGAGTATCGTCGCATAAAGTGTTGCACCAAATTTGCACCAATATTCAACGTTGTTCTCCCCGAATAACACTTACAAAATGCGTTACTGGTATACCACAGTTACACCTGCATTAAAGAGCGATTGCATATAAGAACGCAAATTTTCTTTATCCAAAGGATCAGAACAAATTTCCAAATAATAATTCGCCGTTTTTACAACCAAGTCCCTAAATAATTGATGCTTAGTAGAACCAGCTTCAACATTTATCATTCTTAAGCCTAACTCATAGTCTGATGTATAACGAAATGCACCGATGATTTCTTCTACTTCATGTATAGTAAATTGAGAAACAGGCTTGTTAAGTTTATCTTGCATTCCCGACACATAAATACCACGTCCCAAAGCATTCGAGCCACACACACCCAAAAACTCATTAGCGGATTGGTCTTTTAGCTTGGTATAAGCAGGAGCAACTGTAGCACTAAAAACCAAACTATCGAGCAGACCTTTGTCATCACTAAATGACTTTATAGAGGTTTCCCCTGTTAATTTCAAAGATGATAAACATTTTGAAATGTATGTAGAAAGTGAATTATACAA
This sequence comes from Eubacteriales bacterium, assembly GCA_045125655.1. GTDB lineage: Bacteria > Bacillota > Clostridia > Oscillospirales > CAG-272 > RGIG4608. The sequence continues at coordinate 4,603 of JBGVNP010000179.1, forward strand.
CTCTTCATTTTTAATCATTTCCATAGATGACCTATATGGATGCACTTCATCTTTAGCAGAATTCTGTTTCTTTTTTGCAAACAAATTCCAAAAACTCATAATTTTGTATTCTCCTTATCGTTTTTATGGTAATCAGTTTCAACGATACCATCTCCAAATTTTTTTGAAATATTGGGGTATATATCAACCTCCGTGGTGTATTGCTTTATATCTGTAGAACCACAATTAGTACATTTGGAATGCAATGGTGTCAGTTTCTGACCGCACTTTTCGCAAAGAAATATGGTTGTTTTTTTGGTTGTGCTTTCGGTTAATGTTGGTGGCGGAGTAACAGTTTTGTCTGATACATGAAGCTTGTCATAATTGATATCGCGTAGTCTCTTGATATACCCTTCGTGCTTACACCTTTCAATCGACTCTTCAATTTCATATTTATGTACAAGATTTACGTAAAGATAGCAAAATGGCAACCATAACACCGAACAAATTGTTAAAATAATAGCGGCTGGATATCTTTCGCTACCATAACAAACCCATGTAAAAAGAATGAGAAGGAAAAACAACAGCCCCCTGTTATTCGCACCGAAGTAAAACCAAAGTTTATGGGCAGGGCTTATTGCCCCCCATTCGTACATATTCGAATCAATATAGTATTTTCTACATTTAGGACATTTTCTCAAAGGATCTCCTATATGTTTAAACGGAGAGCCTTTTCCGCTTTCCAAAGTTTGATGGCAATAGGGGCATTTGATGCGATACCTCACAACAGAACTCTCCTTTCAATTTCAAGTATATATTAATATTATATCACATAATTATTAAAATGTAAATAGGACGGCTCAATTCTTTACAAATTGAACCGCCCTTTTTGATTAGAGCAAATCGTGCTCGATAGATTCAGCCATTTTTGCTTTGTATTCTTTGAAAATGTGAACGTATATATTCGTAGGGGCGACCAGTGGTCGCCCGTGGGCGTTCAATGAACGTCCCTACAATAACAAAAAGCCCTGCCGAAGCAGAGCTTTTTGTATATCGAAATAATTGCCGTAATGCTGTAATTATCTCTTTGTGAACTGTGAGCCCGTTAATAAAACAGTCCTGTGGACTGTTTTTAGGGCGACATAACCCGAATGCTGTGCTTCGGGTTAGCCTCAGTTCGACGGAGATAAAAAACAACACCCACAAAACTGCAGGTGTTGTAAAAAGCATAATTTGTTGTTTTTTATCTCTTTGAGAACTGAGGAGCACGACGAGCGCCCTTGAGTCCGTATTTCTTTCTTTCCTTCATACGAGGGTCACGTGTGAGGAAGCCTGCTGCCTTAAGTGCGGGCTTATTAGCTTCATCAGCTGCAACAAGTGCACGTGCAAGACCGTGACGGATTGCACCTGCCTGACCGGAGATACCGCCGCCGTTTACAAGAGCGATGATGTCCCACTTGCCTTCGTTGCCTGTTGCACCAAAGGGCTGGTTAACGATGAGCTTGAGTGTTTCAAGTCCAAAATATGTGTCGATATCCTTACCGTTGATTGTGATAACGCCTGTACCGGGAACGATTCTTACACGTGCAACGGATTTCTTTCTTCTACCAGTACCGTAAAAATAGGGCTTTGAGCTTGTATACATATTCTTCGTCCTACCTTTCATTAAACTTCTACAGCAACGGGCTTCTGTGCCTCGTGCTTGTGGTTTGCACCTGCGTAAACCTTAAGACGTGTAGCTGCCTTTGCTCCAAGTGTGTTGTGAGGGAGCATACCCTTAACTGCAAGTGTCATTGCAAGCTCGGGCTTTGTAGCCATAAGTGTCTTGTACTGAACTGCCTTCATACCGCCGATGTAACCGGAGTGATGATAGTAGTATTTCTGTTCAAGCTTTCTACCTGTAAGAATTGCCTTATCAGCGTTGATGATGATTACGAATTCGCCACAGTCAGCGTGGGGTGTGAATTCGGGACGGTGCTTGCCGCGGAGAATGTTTGCAGCTGCAACTGCTGTTCTACCAAGGGGCTTATTAGCAGCGTCAATTACGTACCATTTTCTTTCAATGGTATTTGCGTTAGCAAAATAAGTTGACATTAAATGTTTCCTCCAATAAAATATAGTAAGTTTTTTAACCTTGCACATTATAACACTTATGCCTCCCTTTGTCAATACTTTTTGGAAAACTTTTTTCTTGATTTTAATTTATCACCGAGCAATCTCGCTTTTTCTCGTTTTTTCATATTATTTGCTCGTTTTTCCTCATTTTCGATTTTAAAATTTTTTAGAATATTTTTTCTATCTTTACCGTATTTTTTTATAAATAAGGAAAAAGAGAGGAAAAACCAATGAATTACAACTATTATTCGCCCGAGGGTACACTCTGGCGTTCACACGAAAACACATCATACATATCCAGCATATCGGGACTTGAGCGCGCCATGCGAGAAGGAAAAATTCTTGAAGGTATTGCATTTCTCTGCGATGAGGAGCTTAATCTTCACGTTGACCTTTGCGGTCTTAAGGGAATTATTCCACGCGAGGAATGCGTTTTTGTGAACGAGGGCGAGCAGATAAAGGACATAGCTATAATAACGAGAGTCGGCAAACCCGTTTGCTTTAAGGTGAGGTCAATAGACCCCGACGGCGACACGTACAGGGTCATGCTTTCAAGGCGCGACGCGCAGGTAGAATGCAGGAGCTATTATCTTTCTTCGCTTGTGGCGGGTGATATAATTCCAGCCGCTATCACTCATCTTGACACCTTTGGTGCATTCCTTGATGTTGGATGCGGAGTGTCTTCTCTGCTCTCAATTGATTGCATATCGGTATCGAGGATAAGTCATCCTGCAGACAGATTATATAACGGTCAGCGCCTTCACGTTGTGGTTAAATTCAACGATCTTGAGAGTGGGCGGATATACGTGAGTTTAAAGGAGCTTCTCGGTACTTGGGAAGAAAATGCACGTTCACTCTCTGCGGGGCAGACGGTTTCGGGTATTGTCAGAAGTGTGGAGAACTATGGAATATTCGTTGAGCTTGCACCAAATCTTGCAGGTCTTGCCGAGCACAGAACAGATAATCCCGCGCTTTCCTCAATCAAAACGGGTGAATGCGTATCGGTATATATAAAGAGCATTATTCCCGAAAAGATGAAGATCAAGCTCATTTTGATAGATGCAAGTGAAACGGCTAACGAGCGCGCTCCAATCTCATATTTTACCAACGTTTCATCAGTGACACATATCAACAGATGGGTTTATTCACCATCAAAATGTCCCAAGGTAATAGAAACGATTTTTGAGTGATTCCATTGACTTTTTATTGATATTCGTATATAATATATGGGTATCAATTAACAGGAGTAAAATATGGAACATAAAGAACTGTTTCTGAAAACTGCAGTATGGCGACTTTTCTTTATCGCGGCAATCCCGGGCGCGATAAGTATGCTTGCCTCCTCGCTTTACGGATTCTTTGACGGAATTTTTGTGGGACAGATACTTGGTGAGACATCCTTTGCGGCACTCAACCTCGCTTTCCCGCTTATAATAGTAAATTTTGCAGTTTCAGATCTTATCGCAGTGGGAAGCTCCGTTCCCATTTCAATAGCTCTCGGCAGACGCAACGAGCATGAAGCGAATAACATCTTCACCTGCGCCATTCTTATGATAATCGGTTCGGGCGCAGTGATGGGTACACTTTTGTGGTTTGGCTCACCATTGATTTTAAAATTGCTTGGTCCAAGTGCAGAGGTGCAAGAGCTTGCCGTTCAGTATATACGCATATATGCTGTTTTCTCACCCCTAATCACGGGTGGATTTGCGCTTGACAACTATTTGAGAATATCGGGAAAAACAAAATTCGGTATGTGGCTCAGTATCGCAGTAAGCATTGGCACCGCTTTGCTTGAGTTTGTTTTCTTATTCGTTTTAAAGCTTGATATTCGCGGTGCGGCGCTTGCAAACTGCATTTCAATGCTTGCATTCGTTCTCATTGCATTTTTGCCGTTTGCACTCAAAAAATTCCAGCTAAGATTGACAAGGCCTAAATTCTCATTTAAAATGACAAGGCAGATAATAAAAAGCGGAATGCCCATATTCTTAGCTAATATTTCAAGCAGAGTTACCTCATTTGCTATGAGCTCAGCGCTTATCGCAATGGGCGGCGACGATGCCGTTGCGATATACGGAATTCCCCTTTACGTAGGAGAGATAATTCAGCCCGTTATATACGGAATTTGCGACTCCACACAGCCAGCAATCGGTTACAACTGGGGTGCGAGACGCTTGGACAGAGTTAAAAAGCTCGCAAAATGCATCTTTAGTGCAAGCGCCGTAGTTTCGGTGATCTCGTTTGCACTTATGTGGTTTATTCCCGAAACACTCGTTTCGCTTTTCGCTCCCGAGGCAACTCCCGAATTTGAAAGCGAAGCTGTTAGGGCACTGAAGCTCTATGCAATTTCAAAGCTTATATTCTGGTTCTCATTTGCAACTCAAAGCTATATGACGGCGGTTGAAAAATCGTTCTATGCAACACTTATTTCGGTCACATCGTCATTTGTGTTCCCCGTATTCTTCATCTTTGCGCTCTATGACCTCGGTCTTACGGGTCTTTGGCTCAACGCGCCGCTTACAATGGTTGCTACGACTATTCTTGCTTTGGTGATACTTATTTTGTTTGCAAATGAACTGAAGAAAAAAGAAAAAATTGAGCAGCTTGATTAATAGAAAAAAGCACTTCACTTTGAAGTGCTTTTTTATTTATATTCTTTTGCCTTATTTACGTAGGAGTCGGCGTTTTTCAAGATGGAGTTGATCTCATCTTCTGTAAGCTGTCGAATGATTTTGGCGGGATTTCCAAAGGCAAGACTACCCTCGGGAATGATCTTTCCCTGCGTGACAAGAGCTCCTGCTCCGATTATGGAGTTCTCCCCTATCACTGCTCCGTCAAGCAAAATTGCTCCCATACCTATCATAACGTTGTTTTTTACCGTGCAGCCGTGCACTATTGCTCCGTGACCGATGGTCACGTTATCCCCTATCTGCACGCCGCAGCCCTTACTCGTATGGATAACGGCATTATCCTGAATATTGGTATTTTCGCCGATCTTTACGTCATTGGAATCGGCTCTGATGACAGCATTATACCAAACGCTGCAATTATTGCCCATTTCAACATTTCCGACGACCCTTGCACCGTCGGCTATAAATACACTTTTATCAATTGATCTCATAAAAACCTCTGTTTTTTACTATATTCTAAAGTATACAAATTACATTAGTGAAAGACTGATTAATATCAATGCCATACCCAAAAGAAAAGAAACAATTGATACCAAGTGACCAAGATATTGCTTTATTATTATAGCGACAAAATTAAAAAAGCAAATGCCGATTGACATTGACCCGAAAAGTCCTAACATAAACCACAGACTCGCTTCGTCGTTTCCGTAGTTTACAATAACATAAACTCCATATACAATCATAGGTGTTATAAAAGCTATCAATCCCAAGATAACAAGAAAAACATATCCAACGGGGTGTTTCCTTTTAAAAGTATCATCCGATGCTGGATTGAAATAATAGTCAGCATTTTTAGGCAATAAAAACCTTGATCTATTGTTTTTCTTCTTAGGCATTAAATCACCTCCTGTTTGTTCTTATAGTACCATCGCATAGGGTTTTCATAAATGTATTTTCGTTTGGTATTATAATCATCCAAATCTCTAATAACGTGTTCCATATATGATCTTTGAAAAATATTCTCTCCAATCTCTTTATTGACAAAACGTTTGAACGTGGATATCAAATGAGGTAACAACTCATTCGTAGGGGACGGCGCCTTCGACGTCCCGTATTTTACATGTTGATATTTATCAGGATCCAAAAATGCTATAAAATGTATATGATTTGGCATAATTATGTATTCGCCAATCGT
>JBGVNP010000180.1:0-4545 GCA_045125655.1 Eubacteriales bacterium
TATATCGTTTATACATTCGTAGCCATTTTGCTATCAATATGGCTATTATCTTACCCTAAAATTAGTACCATCGTTGTAGGGACAGGCGTCCCCGACTGTCCGTTATTAATACAAACTAACACACCGACAAATCAAAATTTGAACACAAAGCAAAATCCCAAGACTTTTGTAGGTCTTGGGATTTTTTATATTAATTTTTACTCTACGAATGTATATTCGGGGCAGTGGCTAAGTGTACCAAAATAATAGCCCTCATTGATAAGATAATCAAGCAAAAATTCAAGTTCCTCTCGGCAATCTTGAAAATCATGCATTAAAAGTATCAAATCAAGCCCTGTATTCTTGGATTTTGCAAGGGTTTCTTTGAGCGAACGAAAATAATAATCTCTATTGCTTTCTCCTTCTTTTCTATAGGAGTTGTCTTTATCATTTGTGAGTGCAGTCCAGTCATATACCTTATAGCCCTTGGTGCGAACGGCGTTTATGTAAGCAATGGATTCGCTTCTTGAAAGATAATAATTATTCGTGCCGCCAGGGAATCTAATGATTTTTTCTATCTTTTCAAAGTTGTTTTCCCCTATCGCGCTCTTGAGTGCCGATTCGTATTGTTCTATTTCCTTTAAAAATGAATTTGTTGAGGAATAGATATTTTCATAAACATGTGAATAGGAGTGACACCCGATAATGTGTCCGCGTTCAATAGTCGCTTTTATACGATTTTCGTATTCAGTTATTCTATTTCCCAATACAAAGAAGGTTGCTTTGATCCCTCTTTCATCAAGCATATCAAGGATGGAAAACGTATTGCCCTGTGTCGGTCCGTCATCAAACGTTAAATAGATGACATTATCCTTGCCGACCTCGTTTGCGTAGAGCTTTATTTTAGAGTGTGATGCAATTACGATTTTTCCGTTTTGTTCCTTGCCCGTGTGATCAATCTGCTCAACGGTATTGGCAATACGGCTTGAGGTTGGAATAACTTCATATGTTATGCCTTGTGCATCAAGAAGCTCTTTTGCTTCTTTTAGTGACATACCTTCTTTTATATCCAACTCTGCAAAGCCCACTCCGCCTTGGTTTGCGGGTACAGTGATGAATGCCTTCCCGATTGCTAAAACAAGAAGCAGTACAACTATAAGCAACAGTATCAAAACTATGCATAATAAAAAAGTCTTTTTCTTTTCAGATGTCATTTTATATATCCTTAACTAAGTTTTATTTGCTTAATAATTGTACCATTAAAACCCAAATAAATCAAGGAAAATTTTTAACTTTTCCTTGAAAAATTTATTAAAAGATGATAAAATGATTACGTATAGATTTTTTGAAAAACGGAGGTATTTAAAATGAGTTTTTCTGAATTTTTGAATTCGAGAAGAGAAGCATGCCGTGCGCTCGTCGGTGAGCTTGGCAAAAGCTTTGCCTACGTTGGAATCCTTGGCTCGGACGTTAAGTCGAGCGCGATCCGCGTTAATCGCAACACTTCCGACATAGGTGAGGGTGGAGCTGCAGAATGTGGATTCGTTATCAAGATGCACAACGGACGCGCTTTCTTTGAGTATTCCATTGACGACATCACGGGTGATATAGGTGCGCTTGCATCTAAAATTATAGACGCTGTAAGGGTTGAGGAGTCAATCGCGGGCAAGGAAATATCCGTTTCTGTTCCCAAGGACGAGCCGATGATAAAATCCTTTAGTCGCGAGTGCGATTTTGATAGTTTTTCCGACGAGGAGCTTCTTGCAAAATGTACCGAGATAAGAGATGCCATCCTTGCAAAGAGTGACAAGCTTCTCAACGTAATAGTTGCAGTGATGCCTTTTACAGTTTCCAAGCTCTTTATTTCCAAGAACCGCGAGCTTGATCAGTTCTATTCTTGGGTAAACGTTATGGCTGTCGGAGTTTATCGCGAGGGCGAAAAGATGGTTATGGCGAGAGAGGGAACTTACTCAAATCTTATGAGTGAGGCGCTCTCCGAGATGCCCTCACACATTGATGCGCTTGTGAGAAAGTGCGAAAAGCTCGCTACTGCAAAGCCCATCGTACCGGGTGTTTATGACGTAATTACCGATCCCTCGATTTCGGGACTTATCGCGCACGAGGCATTTGGTCACGGTGTTGAGATGGACCAATTCGTTAAGGATCGCGCGCTTGCTAAATACTACGTTGGTGACTACGTTGCATCCCCAATCTGCAATATGCGTGACGGCGCAGCGGCGACATTCTCAACCGCATCCTATTTCTTTGATGATGACGGCGTTCTCGCACACGATACACAGATAATCAAGGACGGTATTCTTGTTGCAGGTATTTCCGACCTCGTGTCTGCGACCGAGCTTGGCACCGAGCCAACGGGCAACGGCAGACGTCAGTCCTACAAGAGAAAGGCATATTCGCGCATGACGAACACCTTCTTCTGCCCCGGAAACGACAAGCTTGAGGATATGATAGCTTCGATAAAGCACGGTTATATGCTCTTTGAAACAAACAACGGTATGGAGGACCCCAAGAACTGGCAGATCCAGTGCACCGCGGAATACGGCATTGAGATAGTTGACGGAAAGCTCACCGACAACTACGTTTCTCCCGTTGTTATGAGTGGCTCCGTTCCCGAGCTTCTCAAGTCCATCTCCATGGTTTCCGACGATTTCAAGATCATTGGTTCGGGCTCCTGCGGCAAGGGATATAAGGAATGGGTGCGCGTTTCGGACGGCGGACCTGCTTTGAAAGTGAGGGTTAAGTTGGCATGACAAACAAGGTTATTAATATACTTAAAAATACTGACGGTATCTCGGATTGGAGAGTTTCCTCCGCGAGAACCGAATCTACCGAGCTTTTCTTCGTTCACAAGGATCTTGAAACGGTGAGAAGCACGGATACGACCGACGTTAAGGTTACGGTTTACGTTGCTCATGACGGCCGTCTTGGCGAGGCGACCTTCTCCGTATATTCTTCTTATAATGAAGAAAAGATCGCAGAGGAGATCGAAAAGGCAAAGAAAAAGGCGGCAATTATTGCAAATCAGTCCTATTCTCTACCCGAAAACGAGAGTGGAGAATACATTTCAAGCTCCAATTTTGCAAATTATGCTCCGCACGAGCTTGCCGCTCTTATTTCAAAGGCGTGCTTTGAGGCGGACTGCATTGAAAACGGTTCTATAAATGCGCTTGAGATCTTTGTTTACAAGGACACGGTTTCCGTTGAGAACAGCCGCGGAATTGATAAAACACAGATCAAGTATCGCGCGATGGTGGAAGCAATTCCTACCTTTAACGGTGAGGAGAGCGTTGAGCTTTACGAACAGTATAATTTTACTGAATTTGAAGCGGCTCTTGTGACCGAGGAGATAGCAACCAAGATGCGCGAGGTTAAGGACAGATATGAGGCGAAGATACCCGATGGAAAACTCTCCTGTCCCGTTGTTCTTGACGCTCCTGAGCTTGAGTCACTTATCGGAAATTTCGTTGGAAGTCTTAATTTCTCGTCAGTTTATCAGCATTCCAATGCTTTTTCACTTGGCGATGACATTCAAAAGGGCGCAAAGGGTGACAGAATTACGGTTACTATGTGCGGTGAGATGAAGGGAAGCGTTCGCTCGGCGTCCTTTGACGGTGACGGTGTAACGCTCGTTGACCGAAAGATAATCAAGGACGGTCAGGCGTTCGCTCTTTGGGGTGGCACAAGATTTGCACAGTATCTCGGCGAGAGAGCAACCGGTAATCTTGGCTGTATGTCCGTTGAGTGCGGAACTCTTACTGACAAGGAAAAGACGGCGGCGCCCTATTTCCGTTGCGCCTCCATGTCGGGACTTCAGGTTGATATCTATAATGATTATATAGGTGGCGAGGTTCGTCTTGGCTATTATTTTGACGGTGAAAAGGAAATCCCTGTTACGGGAATTTCTATTAGTGGAAAGCTCAGCACCGCTCTTGCAAATATGCGCCTTTCAAGTGAAGCCACGACCTATGAGAGCTATCACGGCCCTAAATGTGCAATCTTTGAGGGGATTGAGATAGTTTGATAAATTGGGATTTATAAGGAAGATAGTTTATAAAAAAATATGTTCTTTTTGAAAAAAGAACCAAAAACTTTTAATCAGCTTCGCGCAATAGCCATATAGTTTGTGCTAATTTGGCAAGATTTCGCGCAAATTGTGTTGCAAAGCAACACATAACGTTTTTCTCGCCATTTTAACAGGCGGCTCGAAAAACTGTAATTTGCTACTTTAACTAACTATTTCGTTGTTAGCACAGACTTTATTATATGGCACATAGTAAGTGAATTTTAGAAAATTACTCCGTAGGAGTGATTTTCGTAGTACGGATAAATAAATGTCCGTCGAATACTTGTATTCGTAAGGGCATTTGTTTGTTCGTACCGATAATTCGCTTGTGAATTATCGAAAATTTACGCGAAATCAGCTCAAACCAAAAACGCACAAACCGCACGGCGTCTGGGCGAAGCCGCTTTAAAAAGGTTTTTGCCTACTTTTTCCTCAAAAAAGTAGGAGCCCAAGCGGCTTGAGCGGTTCGTAGTAAACTAACT
>JBGVNP010000181.1:0-2508 GCA_045125655.1 Eubacteriales bacterium
TAATAGGTAAATTTTGATTTGTCGCGGAGTTAGTTTACTACGAACCGCTCAAGCCGCTTGGGCTTCCGCTTTTAAAAAAGCGGAGCAAAACAACCGCTTTGGCTTGAGCTGATTTCGCGTAAATTTTCGATAATTCACAAGTGAATTATCGGTACGCTCACTAAAATCCTTTTACGAAAACAAGTTTTCGACAAGTATTTCACTGACCGTACTACGAAAATCACTCCTACGGAGTAATTTTCTAAAATTTACTTACTATGTACCACAGTTTAAAGTCTGTGCTAACAAAGAAACAGTTAGTTGAGGTAGCAAATTACAGTTTTTCGAGCCGCCTGTTAAAATGGCGAGAAAAACGTTATGTGTTGCTTTGCAACACAATTTGCGCGAAATCTTGCTAAATCAGCACAAACTATATGGCTATTGCGCGAAGCTGATTAAAAGGTTTTTGCGCCACTTTTCCCAAAAAGTGGCATCCTCTTTTCTTAAACTAACTTTTTTCAACAGCGCGACAAATCAAAATTTAAAACTACCTCAATTAAGGACAAAATAATGAACAACAAAGAGAGAATGATAATACTCGGTGTCACCGGCTCAATAGGAGAACAGGCGCTCGACGTCGCAAAAAAAACTAACACTGAGGTTATTGGTATCTGTGCAAACAAAAATTGGCAACGTGTAGCCGAGCAGGCGAGGGAGCATAGCGTAAGGTATGCGGCAATGTGTGACGAGCTTGCGGCCGCAGAGCTTAAGCTCGCTTTGTCGGATACCGATATAAGAGTTTTTGCAGGTGTTGACGGCGTTTGCGAGATGATAGCCGAGAGCAAGGCGGAGGGAGCTACCTTCGCGGTAAACTCAATAATCGGTCAGGCGGGACTCCTTCCCACCCTTGCAGTGCTTGATAACGGAATAAGACTCGCGCTTGCCAATAAGGAAAGTCTTGTCGTTGCAGGCGAGATAGTAATGCAGAAGGCGCGTGAGAAGGGGATAGATATACTCCCCGTTGACAGTGAGCATTGTGCGATACATCAGTGCCTTCGCGCAGGCAAAAAGGAAGAGGTAAAGAAGATAATTCTCACCGCATCGGGCGGTCCGTTTTTCGGCATGGGCAGGGAAGAAATATATAACGTTCCTCTCTCCCGCGCACTCGCGCATCCCACTTGGAAAATGGGTGCGAAGATAACCATTGACAGCGCAACACTGATGAATAAGGGCTTTGAGATAATCGAGGCGGCACATCTTTTTTCGCTTTCTGCCTCGCAGATAGACGTTCTCGTTCACCGCGAGAGTATAATCCACTCGATGGTCGAATATATTGATAATAGCGTTATAGCGCAGCTTTCCATACCCGATATGCGCCACTGTGTTCAGTATGCGCTTGATAGGGCGGCAAGAAAAGAAGGGGTTATCGAGCCACTTGATCTTGCTAAAATATCAAAGCTCACGTTTGCGCGTCCTGATAGAGAGGCATTTCCGCTTCTTGATCTTGCGCTCTATTCACTCGATAGAGGCGGAGCTACCTGCGCCGCGCTCAATGCGGCTAACGAGATTGCGGTTGGCGCTTATTTGCAGGAAAAAATTAAATTTGGACAGATTTCCGACTGCGTTTGCCACGTTGTTAAAACGATGGAGCACGCCAAGGACGTCCATACACTCGACGGCATTTTTGCCATTGATAACGAGGCAAGGGAGCTTGCCAAAGCATATTTGAATTTAGAATAATCAGGAGATAATAATTTGGATTTTGTACTTTATGCACTGATAACAGTGCTTATGATTGGATTTTTAGCATTTATTCACGAATTTGGGCACTTCTTCTTTGCTCGACTTTTTAAGGTTCCCGTGCTTGAATTTGCAGTTGGTATGGGTCCCAAGCTCTTCTCTTGGAAGGGCAAGCTCGGTACACAGTATTCGCTTCGTGCATTTCCCATCGGTGGCTTTGTGCAGATGGAGGGCGAGGAGGGAACGAGTGAAAATCCCAATGCCTACAACAACCTCAATCCTTGGAAAAAAATAATCGTAACTGCGGCAGGTCCTGCGGTTAATATCATTTTCGCGATAATCGTGATGTTTATTATCGTGCTTTGCACACCAACTCTTGGTTCAACCACTATCGGTCAGTTTAAGGACGATGCTATAAGCAACTCCCAAATTCAAATAAATGACGAGATAGTTAAGGTGGGGGACGTGAGTGTTCATACAAGCGAGGAGCTTTTTTACGAGGTAATGATGCAGGGGTATCAACCCATTGATATTACTGTTATCCGCGAAGGGAACAAAATAGTTCTTGAAGATGTTATTTTCAATACCTCTGAGGAAAGCGGTGTTACCTTTGGAGTTGCCGATTTTAAAGTATATGCTCTTTCTGTGCTTGAGGACGTGACGATATTCGACTATTTATATCAGGCATTTTATCGCTCGATAAATACCGTTAAAACAGTTGTGGATTCACTTGTAGGAATGGTGACTGGACGCTTTGGAATGGATGCCGTTTCGGGACCTGTTGGTATA
>JBGVNP010000182.1:0-3628 GCA_045125655.1 Eubacteriales bacterium
CCATACAGTTAAGATTGTTAGATTTTGCAATACTTTATGGCTACATAGTTAAGATTGTTAAACGGTAGGCTCCCTTCGACAGGGAGCTGTCGCGAAGCGACTGAGGGAGTTCCTCATTTACTAAATGTTACTTTTCAAACGCACCTATAAATCCCAATTTAGCGCGTTGTGTATTTTCAAGCATTGCAATGGAGGGAGCGTCCTTCTAAAAACAAAAAACACCGAAAAATCGGTGCTTTGTCCTTTTTTACTTTATATTTTATAAGTTTTTATTTCTATTTTTGATCTTTATTTGTGATATTTTCCGCCCCTTGTTATCGAGAGACATCTATAAATTATCTCAACGAGCCACACGCGGAGCATTTGATGAGTGAGTGTCATCTTTGACACGCTCATACGTAAATCGCATGCGCGCTTCAACTCATCGGAAAGTCCAAATGAGCTTCCGATAATTATGGCAACCTCTCCGTGCGAGGTAGCGATCTCGTCAAGCTTTACGGCAAACTCCTCACTTGAAAGCTGCTTACCCTCAACGCACATCGCAATTTTATATGCTCTTGGCGAAATATCGGAGAGTATCTTCTCTCCCTCAACCGACAACGCCTGCTCAATCTGCTTGTCCGACGGATCGTCTGGGAGCTTGTACTCCTTGTATTCAATTATTTCAAGCTTGCAATAGGCATTAAGGCGCTTTTTGTATTCCGCAATCGCGTCCTTGTAATATTGCTCCTTAAGAGTACCCGTTACGTAAATTTTAACGTTTAACATTTTTTCTCCTTGTTACAAGGTTGTTTTTTCAAATTTTGGTTTGTCGAGCACGTTGTTAGCACAAACCAATCGGTTGTTTTGTCCACTTTTTCAAAAGTGGCGCTCCACGCGCAGTGGCGCGGTTCAAGGGCGCGCAGCCCTTGGCTCGGCATTTCTTTTGTTAGCTTTTCTTTGTGCCTATTTTGGCAAAGAAAAGCGGCTAAAGAGTCTTGGTGTTTAAGAACAGTGCCACAAACTATAGCGACTGCTCATCTTTTGTCCACTTTTTCTTTGAGAAAGTAGCCCCAAAGAAAAAGTTCCCAAAAAGAAAAGGGCGTTTTTTGCGCTCTCGACGGCAACCCCCAAAGCTCACATCCGTTCGCTTCGGGGAACCCCTACGCCGCGCGGGCGGTCGCTTTTGAAAAAGCGACGCAAAACAATCGCGCACCTTGCTGTGCGAACAACGTGCGCAACCGTTAAATCAATTTAACGGCTTCGTATTGTGAAGCGACCTTAAGATTAACGCTCTCGTCCGAAATTGCGCTAAACACCGTATCGTATGCAAGTGACGGATCATTATTCTCCTCGCTGAGATGGGCAAGAAGAATATTCTTCGTCCCCACAAAGCAAAGCTCACTCGCAAAGAGGGCGCAGTCATCATTGGAAAGATGTCCGCGCTTCGATTTTATTCTCAATTTCAAATCATAGGGATACGGACCGTTCATAAGCATATCAACGTCGTGATTACATTCAAGCACAACACTCTCGCAACCGCCAAGCGCGAGCTTTATCGTATCAGTGATATATCCAATATCGGTCGCGTAACCGATAACGCTCCTATCACTTCCCTCTCCGATTTCGATTCGGTAGCCGACGGAATATTCACTGTCGTGGGGCGTGTCAAAGCTCGTCACCACCATATCTCCAATCTTCACCGAATAGATAGGAGCATGCGAAACGATGAGATCTGCATAATCCCAAAGCCCCTTTAAAAGCATCTTTTTTGCACTCGCCTCCACCGTATGAACAGAGATTTTATGCTTTTTGAGAAGCACATCAAGTGCCGCAATGTGATCGCTATGCTCGTGGGTGATAAATATCGCATCTATCTCGTCAATGCTTTTGCCAATACTTGAGAGAGCCGTGCAAAGCGCACGCGCACTTTTTCCGGCATCTATAAGTATTTTTGCGCTATCGCTCTCAATAAGCACGGAATTTCCCTTTGAGCCGGAATAAAGCGACGTTATCGAATAATTTGCCATCAGTTCACCTTGATCGCGCCGTCCTGACGAACACGAAGAACAAGACACGCGCCATCACCGAAAACGGAGTCCATAAGCGAGCGGTAAGCATCCACGTCATCTTCCTTTAAGTACGCTTGGATAGTTCCCGCAAAGCCGCCACCGTGAACACGGAATGCACCACCCTTGCCCTTCATAAAACCATCAGTAAGGCAGATCGCAAGTGAAAGTCCCTGCTCGGCAACGTTTTTGGTGGTATATACGTTCTGCAAATAGCAGAATGATGAGCGTCCCGATTCAAGCACACCTGCAAAATAGGAGTCAATATCCCCTCTCTGCAATGCGAAATTCATAAGATCAACTCTCTTGTTCTCGTTAAAGAAATGGATAGCTCTCATAAGTGCGCGATCTCCGCATTTTTCGCGGATTTCTTTAGCATTTGCAACGATCTCACTCTCGTCGCAGAGGCGAAGATGAGTTTTTCCAAAAAGTGCCGCAACGCTCTTCATTTCAGCGGGAACGGATGCATAATCGTCCGTGAGATCCGCGTGGTTTCCGCCCGTGTCAACGATGCAGAGATTGTAACCCGCCTTTGTAAGATCGAAATCCACCTTCTCAATTTTAGGATTCTTTGTATCTTCAAAATCAATCGCAACAATGCCACCGTAAGCGCACGCAACCTGATCCATAAGACCGCAGGGCTTACCAAAGAACACATTTTCGGAATACTGTGCAAGCTTAGCAATTTCAACGTTTGAAACGCTGCCGCCGTTAAATTCGTGGCTGAGAATATTGCCAATCATATCCTCGAACGCCGCAGAAGAGGAAAGTCCTGAGCCGCGAAGAACGTTTGACGTGCAATAAGCATCAAAGCCGCCGATCGCGTAGCCCTGCTCCTTGAAGCCGGCACACATTCCTGCGATGAGGGCTGCGCTCGTTCCAAAATGCTTCTCGTTCGGCTGACCGTATTGTTCAAAATCGATCGAAAGCATATTATAGCCCTCGCTCTTGAGATTTATAACGTTGGTTCCGTTCTGCGAAGCAACCGCAATGATGTCAAGATTTATTGACGCCGCAATTACCTTGCCGCAGTTGTGGTCGGTATGATTGCCCGCAAGCTCGCTTCTGCCCGAAACGGAATAGAGATTAACGTCCCTTTCATCTCCAAAAAGAGCCACAAAGCTCTCAAGTGCAGAAATATATCTTTTTCTTTGAAAATCAACGGCGCTCTCGTCATAAAGAGAGATAAATTTCGCATCAAATTCGCCGTCCTCAATCATTCTTTTAATTTCAAAAATCTTCATAGCTTTAACCTCCAAAGATTGTAATTACATAGTATATCAGTTTGATTATATCATTTATTTTTAAAAAAGACAAGTGGTTTTGATAAAATCGCTAAATTGTGATTTAGCGGGGAGTTTAAAAAGATAGTTTGAGAAAAAAGAATGCCACTTTTTGGGAAAAGTGGCGCAAAAACCTTTTAATCGGCTTCGCGCAAAAGCCATACACGCGCGTCCGTCGCTTTGCTCCGAGATCCTTCAGTCGTTGCGCCCGACGACTTTAGTCGTCATTCTCGAGCGTAGCGAAGAATCTTGGGTGCAACTCCTTCGAGGATGACGCGCGTGGTTTGTGCTAATTTA
>JBGVNP010000183.1:0-4846 GCA_045125655.1 Eubacteriales bacterium
AAATCAAAATTCAAAAAACAAACGGAGGCACGGAATGATATACATATTCTTGGCGAACGGATTTGAAGAAATAGAAGCGCTCTTCCCTCTCGATCTTTTAAGACGTGCGGGACTTGACGTCACCACCGTCGCAATCGGCGAGAGCAAGGTGGTTATGGGCGCACACGGTATTCCCGTGACTGCCGACGTAAAGGATGTAGAGCTTGCGCTTGAAAATCTCGATGCAATAATACTTCCCGGAGGTATGCCCGGCACTCTCAATCTCGAAAACAGTGCCACCGTGCAGAACGCGATTAAGGTTGCAGTTGAAAACAAAAAGCTCATTTGCGCAATATGTGCCGCGCCCTCCATTCTTGGAAAGCTCGGTCATCTTAATGGCAGAAAAGCGACATGCTTTCCTGGATTTGAACAGTATCTTAAGGGTGCGATCATCACCGACGAGCACGTTGTTCGCGACGGCAACTTTATCACCGCCAAGGGAATGGGATGCGGCGCGGAGTTCGGTCTTGCCATAATAGAAGCACTCTTGGGCAAGGGAAAAGCCACCGAGGTGGCACACACTGCATTTGTAAAATGATGAACGAATTGAACAGTAAAAACCATCTTCGCCAGAGCTCCCGCGTAAAACGTGACCGCTTTGGCGATGAATATATATTGCACGCAAGTGAGATCGTTTGCGAATTGATAGCTAAAACAAATGAATTTTTATTCGCAGATACCGTGCTACTATACTACCCCATAAATAACGAAATATCCCCACTGCCACTGATGAAAGCCGCTATAAAAATGGGCAAAAGCGTCGCCTTTCCCGTCTGTCAAAGAGCGGATAAAACACTCTTGTTTAGAATAGTTGATGGTCTTGATGACCTGAAACAAGCGGATTTTGGACTTTTCGAGCCAAATGCAGCTCTCAAAATCGCAACCCCAACGGAAAAAACGCTCTGCATAGTGCCCGCCATCCTTTTCTCAAGAGAAGGATACAGAATTGGCTACGGCGGCGGATATTACGATAGATTTTTAAAGAATTTTAACGGAACGAGTGTGGGAATTACCTATGACGAGCTACTTTTTGACTCCATTCCTCACGAGGCGCACGACGTTCCACTCAATATGATAATTAGCGAAAGAGAGGTGCTGTATATTGCTGAAAAAAATTAAAGATTTTTTCCTTGAGATGCTCTACGCCCCATCGGGAACGGCACTCACCGTGTTTGCAATTATGCTCCTTATTTCGATTTTTTCCCTTATAAATACAACCCTTCTATTTGGAAGCAACGCCTTTATGCTCGTTATGATTCCCATAGCATTCATTGTGCCGATGCTTGTTTTCTGGCACTCACGCGGTAGCAAAAAATATCTGCCCACAATCCATTTCGAACTTCCCAAAAAGGTGCATATTCCAACGGTTTTATTTTCGTTTGCACTCATTATTCTCGGCAGTGCCCTTATAAAAATGCTCGTTTTTGAAGGAAAATACACCGAATTTCACGTGTTTAACACCTTTTTCGCACACAGAAACGGCAGTTTTTGGAACGATATGTATATCACCCTTGCATTTTGTATCGTTGTACCCGTGCTTGAAGGGTTGGTTTTCCGTGGCGCGCTCATCAGAGAGCACGATAAGAGAGGAAGATTAGTCGCAGGGGCATTTTCCTCAATTATGTTCGCCCTTTTGGGATTCAGCTTTGAGGAACTTTTACCAAGATTTTTTATCGGCGTGATGCTCTGCATCATTCTCTACGCGACCGATTCGATAGTTATAAGCATCGCACTCCATATAGCTTATAATTTCTTTGCGGTTTTCTTTGAGCCAACCGTCATTTCGGTGAAAACCGTGAGCTCAAATTTCGCGCTTTTCGCATTTCTTTGGACGATTGCAACCATCGTTGTTGCGATTTTTACATTTACTCACCTTTCACATCTCTATCGCAAGTATTCGCACGATAAATTTGGTGAAAACGAGGTGCGCTCAACTCCGCGCGAAAAATCATTTTGGAACCTTGCCGAGCTTTGCACAACAATTCCCGCACTCGCGTGCATAGTGCTTTTCTTTGTGACAACACTTTTGGTCGGAATATAAAAAGGACTGATAATTCAGTCCTTTTTCATATTTTCAATAACCTCAAGCAGTTTGAAGCGAAGATAGTATTTTGCCTCATCCGTTTCGGTGATTATCTTATATTGGTCGGAGTTGAGTCCAACGGCAACGAATGCTTCCTCATTTTCCGCTCGTTCGCTTGCGGCAGAAAGACACAGTGGCGGGAACAACACACACCACCAATTTTGCCCCTCGGCTTCACCTATCATCACGCGCAAGGAAACATATTCGCCCGAAGGAAAGCTCATGGACTCGTAATTGCGCGTGGGATAATCCTCAAGCGTGAGCGTTACCTCAACCGAATAGTCATACCCCTCGTCCGCAACTACCTTTGTTGCGGCTTTTTTTATTTTTTCAAGCTCGCCATTTAATATTTCGATAGCTTCTTCCCTGCTCGCGCTGTCGATAACGCGCGGTGAAACGTATGATAAAATCGCATCGCGCACCTTTAATTTCAACGCTTGATCATCCTCCGAATCGGAATTTGCAAGCACGTGCAAGCGCACCACGCTCTCGTATATCTTTTCCTCTCCGTGCACGGGCAAAATATTGCAAACCGCCGCGCAAAGCACGAATACGCATAATATCAGTAAAATTTTTGACGTTTTCATATTGATTCTCCTTAATTTTTGATAATTTAGTGTTGCCAAAAAGAAAATCAATTATTCAAGAATTTCATATAATATTAAAAAATATAAATTTTGATTTGTCGGGTACGTTGTTAGCACTGACCAATCGGTTGTTTTGTCCACTTTTTCAAAAGTGGCGCCCTGCGCGTAGCAGAGCCGCGCGGCTTGAGCGCACTCGCCATTTCTTTTTTGCAGCCGGGGTTCCCCGAAACGAGCGGAGCCGAGTTTTGGGGGTTCGCGGAGCTTTTTTCTTTGTGGCTATTTTGCCAAAGAAAAAAGCGTTACAAAAGGCAAACTATCTTTTGATACCAAGACTTTTTGACCGCTTTTCTTTGGAAAAAGAGGCCCAAAGAAAAGCTAACAAAAGAAAGGGCCGAATCGCCTGCGCGGCGGGCGCCACTGCGCGTGGAGCGCCACTTTTGAAAAAGTGGACAAAACAATCGCGCAATGTGAGCGCGAACACAGTGCGCTATAAATCCCAATTTTACACTCTGGAGAACTATTATGAAAACATGTATTGCGACGGCTCCGTCGTTAAATATTGCAATAAAAATGCAGAAAATCCTCGCTCGCGAGGGTATATTTTCAAAAATAATTTCCCTCGATCCCTCTATGTCGCGCAGAGGTTGCGCTTACGGAATAGAATTTCCATGCGTCGACGAGAGAACGGTAAAATCCGCTTTAAAGAGGGAGAGGATATTCCCCTCACAATTTATATACAACACACAAGGGCATACGTTATGAACAAAATCTGCTATCTTGACAATGCCGCCACGAGCTTCCCCAAGCCCACGAGCGTGATAAGAGAGGTTTCAAACTGTCTTTCCAACTACTGTGGAAACGCGGGCAGGGGCGCGCACAAATTATCGTTGTACGCGGCAAACAAAATATATGAATGTCGCGAGCTGATCTGCGCGCTCGTTAATGCCCCCACGCCCGAAAATATCGCGTTTGTGCCCTCTTGCACATTTGGGCTTAATCTTATCGCTAAAGGAGTTCTAAAGCAGGGAGATCACGTTATTTTGAGCGATATGGAGCACAACGCGGTATTAAGACCTCTCGCAAAGCTAAAAAGCAACGGAATCATCTCCTACGACACCTTTCCCGCACTCTCAAATCTCCAGCAAAGCGTCGATCAGCTTCTGGAAAGCATCTGTTCAAGGATCAAAAAGAACACAAAGCTCGTCATCTGCACACATCAGTCGAACGTCTGCTCATATTCCCTTCCAATAGAAAAAATAGGTGCTCTCTGCAAGGAAAACCACATTCTTTTTGCCGTTGACTGCGCGCAATCGGCAGGACATTTACCCATAGATATGCAAAAAATGGGCATCAATTTTCTCGCCGCGCCCGCGCACAAAGGACTATACGGATTGCAGGGTGGCGCATTTGTAGCTATAAATTCCCCGACGCTACTTGACACGCTCATAGAGGGCGGAAACGGCATCAATTCCCTCGACTTGAATATGGGCGAGATCATTCCCGAGCGGTACGAGGCAGGCACGCTCCCACTCCCATCCATCGTTGGTCTCACGGAGGGCATTAAATTTCTTAACTCGCGATCACTTAAGGATATACGCGCTCACGAAAGAGATCTGTTTTGTCGAGCGCGCGACGGCTTACTGAATATAAATGGTGCAACCGTTTACGCGTCCGAATTTGAGGGCAGTACGCTCCTTTTTAATCTTAAAGACATAAACGCGCAACGTGTTTGTGCTCTGCTTGACGAGAACAATGTTTGTGTCAGATCGGGCTTTCATTGCGCTCCGCTTGCTCATAAATCGCTCGGAACGGACAAAACGGGCGCGGTAAGAATATCGTTTGGATTATTTAACACCAAATATGACGTCGATAAACTCCTAACAGTACTCGGTAAATTTTGATTTGTCGAGCTGTTTAAAAAGTTAGTTTATGTTAGGATAAATGTTCTTTTTTGCGAAAAAGAACCAAAAAAGCTTTTAATCAGCTTCGCGCAAGTAGCCATACACGCGCGTCCGTCGCTTTGCTCCGAGATCCTTCAGTCGTTGCGCCCGACGACTTTAGTCGTCATTCTCGAGCGTAGCGAAGAATCTTGGGTGCAACTCCTTCGAGGATGACGCGCGTGGTTTGTGCTAATTTA
>JBGVNP010000184.1:0-5023 GCA_045125655.1 Eubacteriales bacterium
GGGTATGTCAAAATCAGTTTATAGTTTGGTATTAAATGACGATGTAGTAGAACTTGTAGATAAATTGGCGAGAGTTAACGAATGTAGCAGGTCCCACATGATAGAAAAAATATTAGCAGAGGCAGTTTCTTATGAAACGCCTGTAATTCGTGCTAATAATTTATTTGATGAAATAGAAAGATTGATTGGAGAAGGCGATATGATGAGATTTTTAGAAGAGCCTTCACGCTATATGGCTTCGATTTTATCGGCGTTACCTTATCGATATAATCCTGCGATTAAGTATAATGTAGAACTTTTCCCTCATTCCAACTATTTAGGACAATTAAAAATAACCCTGCGAACACAAAATCCCACTTTAACCAGTTTGGTAAATGCTTTTTATCAATTATTTACGATACTTGAAAAAAGATATTATAATCCTAACGCACAATATGAATTCAACGGTATTAAGTTTATTAGGGTATTAGATTTCCCGAATGTAGAACTTACAACGCAACAATTAGCCGAACTAATAACTGAGTATGTGAAAAACTTTAATGAACTCTTAAATATTTTCTTGTCTAATCAAGACGATGAGAAGGTAGCCTTTACCTTGGTAGAAAAGAGGTTTAATGAATTGTTTGATAGAGAAATAATAATATAAACTAAAGGAGGTATAGTTTATGAATGCTGAAAAATTTACACAAAAATCAATTGAAGCGTTAAATGCTGCAACTGCGTTGGCAAATGAAAATGGAAACCAACAAATTACTTCGCTTCACCTTTTGCACGCCCTTTTAACGGACGAAGAAGGCGTATGCGCAAGAGTAATTGAGAAAATGGGTGTTCCCTCCAAGAAAACGGTAGAAGATATTGAATCTGCTATTAATAAACTTGTAAAAGTGCAAGGGAAAGGCGGAGAATATATTTCTCAAGACTTATCTGAAGTATTGAATTTTGCAGAGAAAAAAGCAAAAGAAATGAAGGATGAGTTTATATCGGTTGAACATTTGTTGTACGGTATCATTGAGAAACCTTCCAAAGAAGTTTCGCTTATCTTAAAAGATAACGGGATCACGAAGGATAATTTTTTGTCGGCTCTTATGCAAATTCGTGGCAATGCAAGAGTTACCAGCGATAATCCAGAATCCACATACGACGTTTTGAATAAATACGGGACGGACCTTGTAGAGAGAGCAAAACAGCACAAAATAGACCCTGTTATCGGTAGAGATGAAGAAATAAGAAACGTAGTAAGGATTCTTTCTCGTAAGACCAAGAATAACCCTGTTCTAATCGGTGAGGCGGGCGTTGGTAAAACGGCAATCGCCGAAGGATTGGCTATTCGTATAATGAAGGGCGACGTACCGGATAGTTTAAAAAATCGTAAACTGTTCTCACTTGATATCGGCGCCTTGATTGCCGGTGCGAAATACAGGGGCGAGTTCGAAGAACGTTTGAAAGCCGTTCTTTCTGAGGTTAAAAAATCGGAAGGGAATATTATACTCTTCATAGACGAACTTCATACAATAGTCGGTGCGGGTAAAACGGACGGCGCAATGGATGCGGGTAATTTATTAAAGCCTATGTTAGCAAGAGGCGAATTGCACTGTGTCGGTGCGACGACTTTGGATGAGTATAGGAAGTATATTGAAAAAGACCCTGCGTTAGAGCGTCGTTTCCAGCCGGTAATGGTTAACGAGCCTACGGTAGAGGATACCATTTCTATTCTTCGTGGACTTAAAGAACGTTATGAGGTATATCACGGTGTAAAAATTCAAGACAATGCTATTATTGCAGCCGCAACTCTTTCTAATCGTTATATTAGCGATAGATTCTTGCCGGATAAAGCTATTGACCTTATTGATGAAGCGTGCGCTATGATCAAAACGGAAATAGACAGTATGCCGGCGGAAATGGATGACGTTGCACGTAAAATTATGCAACTTGAGATTGAAGAAGCGGCGCTTAAAAAGGAAACGGATTCTTTATCGCAAAATCGTTTAAGAACGTTGCAGGACGAGCTTTCCGTGCTTCGTAAAAATTACGACGAAATGAAAGAGAAACTTAATCAAGAAAAATCGACGATATCTCAAGTTCAAACTCTTCGTGAAGAAATCCAGAAGGTTAATAGTGATATTGAACGTGCAGAAAGAGAATATAATCTCAATTTGTTGGCTGAATTAAAATACGGTAAACTTCCCGAGTTAAAGAAAAAATTAGAAGATGCTGAGAAAGCGTCTGCAAGCGTTAAAGCTACTACGATGCTTCACGATAAAGTAACGGAGGAAGAGATTTCAAAAATCGTATCAAAATGGACAGGGATTCCCGTATCAAAATTGGTAGAAAGCGAACAAAGTAAGTTGCTTAATTTGGAAGACATTCTACACGAGAGAGTGATTGGTCAAGATGAGGCTGTAAAGAAAGTAAGCGAAGCTATTTTACGTTCAAGAGCGGGTATTCAAGATCCTAACCGTCCGATTGGATCGTTTATGTTTTTAGGTCCTACGGGTGTTGGTAAGACGGAACTTGCTAAAACTTTGGCTAAGACGCTTTTTGACGATGAAAAGAACATTATTCGAATTGATATGACCGAATATATGGAAAAGTTTAGTGTTTCTCGTTTAATTGGCGCGCCTCCGGGATATGTAGGGTATGATGAAGGTGGACAATTAACGGAAGCAGTTAGACGTAAGCCGTATTCCGTTGTGCTTTTCGATGAAATTGAAAAAGCGCATCCCGACGTTTTCAATATTTTACTTCAAGTCTTGGATGACGGTCGTATTACGGATTCTCAAGGTAGAACGGTAGACTTCAAAAATACTATTATTATATTGACGTCTAATCTTGGTTCTTCGTATATCTTGGAGGGAATAAACGAAAATACGGGAGAAATTACTGAGGAAGCTAAAAACGAAGTGAATAGGCTCTTGAAGACGCAGTTCCGCCCGGAATTTTTGAATCGTCTTGACGAAATCGTATTCTATAAACCACTCACACAAACCGAAACCAAACAAATAGTCGGGTTGTTGTTAAAAGGATTAAAATCTCGTTTGGAAGAAAAAGAACTCCATCTTGAAATAAGCGAAGAAGCGATTGAACAGATAGTTTCTGCTGGATACGATCCGGTATTTGGCGCTCGTCCGCTTAAGAGATTTATTCAATCTAACGTTGAAACGCTTATTGCTAAAAAGATAGTGGCTGGAAGTTTAAAACCTAACGACGTACTTTTGCTTGACGTTATAAACGGAGAGCTTACGGTAAACGTTAAATAACGTTTGATTTTTGGTAGGTATACTAAAACAATAAGCGAGTATATAAAATTTTGATAAAACAATATAATATAAATGACGGATAGAGCTCAACCGAATTAGATTCTAAAAGAGAAAAAATACCCTTGTATCTAATTGATTAACTCCTGAAATCAAATTCATTTGAAAGAAGGTGTGTTTTATGACTCAAACGGCAAGTATTTTTCTTAGTTTATCCATTGCTTTGCTTGCAGGACTGCTTTTATCAAGGCTGGCAAAAAAGGTCAAATTACCTGCGGTAACGGCTTATTTAATTTCTGGGGTATTAGTAGGTCCATTTGTTCTTGGAAGTTTTGGCGTACCCGGGTTAGGTATAACGAGAACGCAGGTTAAGGAATTTGAATTAATTTCAGATTTAGCACTTGGTTTTATAGCGTTTGCAATGGGAAACGAATTTCGTCTGGCTCAATTAAAAAAGATTGGGAAACAGGCTACGGTTATAGGAGTGTTTCAAGCATTGTTTACTACGCTGGTAGTGGACGCGATTCTAATAACTCTTCATTTTATTATACCGAACAAATTATCTTTATCGGCGGCCATTGTTTTGGCATCTGTTGCAACAGCAACGGCGCCAGCAGCGACCTTGATGGTTGTAAAGCAATATAAAGCAAAGGGGCCTGTTACAGATGTGCTTTTACCAGTCGTTGCATTAGATGATGCAGTAGGGCTTGTGGTTTTTGCAATATCTTTTGGCGCGGCAAAAACAATTAGCCTTGGATATATAAATGTTTTATCAATGGTGCTTGAGCCGTTGCTTGAGGTGATTCTATCTTTAGCTTTAGGCTTTGTGATGGGATTTTTATTTACAATATGTGAAAAGTATTTTCATTCTCGTTCCAAGCGAATGGCGGTATCAGTAACATTTGTAATGATGACGGTTGGTTTGTCTTGTCTTGAATTTCAGATAGGTGCAATACACATTTCTTTTTCGTCGCTTCTTGCATGTATGATGTTGGGAACCGTATTTTGCAACGCCTGTGACGTTTCAGAGGAACTAATGGAAAGAGCGGATAGATGGACAACACCAATACTTATTTTATTTTTCGTGATTAGTGGCGCCGGGTTAGAACTTTCCGTCTTTTCTGATATTCTTGTTGTTATTATTGGTATTGTTTATATTTTATCTCGTTCGATCGGGAAATATTTTGGTGCAGGAATTAGTGCAAGACTAATGAAGTGCGATTCTAATATAACAAAATATCTTGGTATAACATTACTGCCGCAAGCAGGTGTAGCATTGGGTATGGCGATAAAGGCGATGGAACTTGGTCCGGATGGAGCTATAGTGAGAAATATTACTTTATTTGCTGTTTTGGTTTATGAAATTGTTGGACCATTTCTTACAAAGGTGGCGCTTACTAAGGCGGGGGATATTAATGCTGACGGAAGAAAAAGTGCCAGAGAAGAGCACCTCGCCAAAAAAGCAGTGAAGAATTAATGTCTTATAAACGGCGACGATCTATTTCGTCGCCGTGATAATTTTCACAAAACAATTTTATAATAGCGAATTCAAACGCTTGCTTTTTTTCAAAAAAAGCAGTATAATACTTGCAACAAAAGTTGAGTAGCCTTGATGCGTAAAGTGCCACCGAACGGGACGTTGTCGGTGGACGAAAGAAACCGGAATTTTTAACGAGTTTCTGCGGTATCTGGGCGCGTCCGCTTCGAATATGGAATAGGTATAGCGCGCGTAAATATTTATTCCACACACCTGCGGACCTCTTTTTTGC
>JBGVNP010000185.1:0-1835 GCA_045125655.1 Eubacteriales bacterium
ATTAGTATCGTGCCAGCGAACATTATAATTTTGAATGAATTTCATTTTATCTCCTCATTGATAAATCGATAATGTCATTTTACTATAATTTTAAAGAGATTTCAATAGTTTTTTGTAAATCGGTATTTATTGAAATTGAGATAAGCCAAAGCCCACCGCCAAAGCTGAATTCACCTCGTTCATAACACCCTCATCAAGATGCCCCATTTTTTCTTTAAGACGCATTTTATCAATTGTCCTGATTTGCTCAAGTAACACAACGGAATCTCTCGCCAAGCCAAAGTTACTCGCATGTATATCTATATGTGTGGGAAGGTGCGTTTTACTGATTTTTGATGTAATTGCTGCCGCAATAACCGTAGGACTATGCTTATTTCCAACATCATTTTGAACGATTAAAACAGGGCGCAGGCCGCCTTGCTCCGAGCCGACAACGGGACTTAAATCGGCATAATAAATATCTCCTCTTTTAACACTCATTACCATACCTCCAAAATCTGATACAGGTATATTTTCACCAATTTTAAGTATCTCTTAATCAAAAAATCTTAAAATTGTTTTGGCAATTTTTGCTCGCTAATACTGCATCCGATATCAGTATATTTACTTGCAAAATAAGTGTTAAAAAGAGGAGATTTGTCAACTAAAGTCGAAAACGACTTTGCCGTCTTGTAATTTTAGGTAAGCGTCGAATTTCTTTCCGTTTTTCGAGGTAAATCCTTGAATTTTTGATGTTCTGCCATTTGTAAGAAGCAACTGAACATTAGATTTTGAAATAGAACGTCCGAGAATATAACCACCAATGGCAAATTTACATCCGGTTTCTCGATAGTTTGAACATCCATAACCGAATTTTGTGCGTTTTATGCGTCCGCCGCAAATAGGGCACAAACCAACTTCATCACCGACAAAGCCGTTATCAGTATCAATTTCTATCGGAACATCCTTGGAAGAGAAGATGTCAGTAAGCTCCTTTTCAGTAAGAGCAATAGCATCCTCAATAGCTATCTTGCCGTGATAAACTTTTTTAAGCGCCTGACCTAATTGACTCGTCTTATACTTGTCCATATTTATGTTCATTTGCATAAGCGACTCAATCATAAAAATGCCGCCGGGCAGGATAGTGTATACGTCCTTGTTTAAGTTAATATATTGACTGCTTCGGGCATTGTCGATAATACCCGTTCTAGTAGCCTCAGTACCAAGCTCAAGACCCTCAAAAATAGCCTTATAATCCTCGGAGTCGTCGGTGTTGTAGTTATCGTCAGCGTTTTGCTGCTTATCGTCAATAGCCGCTTTATCTTCCTTAAAAGGATTTTTGAGATAGTTGTTAAGAGTTTCGATAGTATAATGCTTAGGAGGAGCTGTCTCTTTTTCCACGGGCTTAAAGTTGATATTGACCACATCACCCTTGGCAAGCTTGGGAAGTATTTTATCCTTTTGAGTATAGTCATCATACTTTGTCCAACCCTTTTGAAGAATAACAGTACCCTTGATGGAGAAGTCCTCGTAATCACCGACACGAATTGTTATTTCGCTTCGCTCAACTATACACTCTTCGGCGCAAAATACCGCTACAAATCTACGGAATACGGTAGAATATACCTTCATCTCATCAGGCGAGAGTTTACTTGAATCGGGAATCTTATACGTGGGTGTGAGAGCGGAGTGGGACTCGATTTTGGAGTCATCAAATATCTTCTTTGAGAACTTGAATTCTACGGGATAGCCAAGTTTTTTACAGTTCTCAAGAATTGTTTTAACTTTGCCTTCACTGATGCCGTATCTGTCCGCTATCTCAGCCACAGAATCCATATACCAGTACCGCCTTATAA
>JBGVNP010000186.1:0-6017 GCA_045125655.1 Eubacteriales bacterium
CCTTGTGTCATTCTGGAGGGAGCATAAGCGACCGATAGAATCTCGGTACGGACACAAGGGCAGCTCCAGAATGACAACGCGCGGAACATAACGTTTTTCTCGCCATTTTAACAGGCGCTTCGAAAATCTATGATTTGCTACTTCAACTAACTATTTCTTTGTTAGCACAGACTTTATTATATGGCATAAAGTAAGTAAATTTTAGAAAATCATTCCGTAGGAGTGATTTTCGTAGTTTTGAAAGTACAATGCCGACCGTCGTACTTGTACGTAAGGGCGGTATTGGAGTTTCTAAACCGATAATTCATTTTTGAATTATCGAAAATTTACGTAAAGTCTGCTCAAACCAACTGATTAAGTTTTTCGGGGTGTGGGGCGGCTTTTCAAAAAAGCCCCACATCTTTTTACAACTAACTTCTGCGCGTTAAATCACAATTTAACTACCACCACAAAGGAGAATATATGAGAATATTTTTTACCAAAATGCACGCGGCGGGAAACGATTTTTTGATACTCGACTGTCTTAAGGCGGAGATATTGGACGCGCCAACGCTCGCGCGAACTCTTTGCAAAAGGCATTTTTCGGTGGGAGCTGACGGATTAGTGCTCGTCCTTCCCTCAAAAATCGCCGATTTTCAAATGAAAATATTCAACGCCGACGGAAGCGAAGCACAGATGTGCGGAAATGCCGCGCGATGTGTCGGCAAGTGGCTCTATGAGCGCGGACATATCAAAAAAACTCGCGTAACGCTCGAAACGATCAGCGGCAAGCGAACGCTTTTTCTCACCGTGCGCGACCATACAGTATGCTCCGTTGCGATAGAAATGGGAGAGATAAGGACGGGCGAGATGTTCTTTTTCGAGGCGGCGGGCGAAAAATTTGAGATGCGCGAGGTGAATGTGGGCAACGATCATCAAGTCGCCTTTGTTCCCGACGTTGACTACGTTGATTTTGAACGAATCGGCACGGCTTTTCAAAAAAATCCTCGCTTTGAAGGTGGAATAAACACCGAATTTTGCGAGATTTTGGATGAAAATTACATAAAAATGCGCGTTTTTGAGCGTGGATGCGGTGAAACTCTCGCGTGCGGCACGGGCGCGTGCGCGGCGGCGGTTGCAGGAATACTAAACGGCTCGTGCGACGGCTCGCGTCCGATAAAAATCGAGATGCGCGGCGGTGAGGTCCGCGTCGTCTGCTATGGCGAGCAGGGTGCGATGCTAATCGGAGATGCCAATTTCGTTTTTGATGGATATGCCGATCTCGTTTTTGACAAAAACTCCAACGCTTAACGGATATGAAGATAGAGCTAAACAAAAATTTTGCAAATTTGAGCGAAAACTACCTCTTTTCCGAGATTGCGCGCCGTGTTAATGCGATAAAAAACGAGTCGCGCGGAGAAAAGAGTGAGAAAGTTTTCGGGGAGCGCATAATTTCGCTCGGAATAGGCGACGTTTCTCTGCCCGTTCCCCCATCGGTAGCGCGCGAAATGGCTCGCGCGTCGACTGAAATGGGAACGGCAAGCGGATTTCGCGGCTATGGCGATACGCAAGGAGACCCATCACTGCGCGAAGCGATCTGCCGTCGCTACGCCGAGAGAGGCATTCACTTTTGCGCGGATGAGATCTTTATAAACGACGGAGCAAAATGCGATCTTGGCAATCTTAATGATGTTTTGGGCGACAACGAGGCGCTGATAATCGCTCCCGCCTATCCCGTTTATCTCGATGCGAGTATAATTTCGGGCAGACGCGTGCGATTCCTTGAAGCTACAAGGGAAAACGGCTTTTTGCCCACACCCGACGGACTTGATAATTTGGCGCGCGTTATTTATCTATGCTCCCCAAACAATCCCACGGGGGCGGTTTTTGATAGGATCGGACTGCAAAAATGGGTGGATCATGCGCTCGAAAGTGGCTCACTCATCATCTTTGATGCCGCATACGAGTCCTTTATATCCTCACCTGAGCTTCCGCACTCAATTTTTGAGCTTGAGGGGGCAAAGAGGTGCGCCGTTGAGGTCTGCTCGTTCTCAAAAATGGCGGGGTTTACGGGACTGCGGTGCGGTTGGACGGCGCTCGCGCGCGAAAATCCATTGCACACTCTGTGGAAGCGCCGTCAAGGTGCAAAATTCAACGGTGCATCATACATAGCACAGCGCGGAGCTATTGCCGCGATTGAAGGATTGGGACAACGCGAGTGCGCCCAAAATATTGCATATTATATGGAAAACGCGCGAATTTTGGCGGATTTTTTTAAGAAGAAGGGCATATTCTTCACGGGCGGAGTCCACGCGCCGTATTTGTGGGTGGAGTGTCCGCGCGGCACGTCCTCTTGGGAGCTTTTCGACAGAATATTAAGCTCCGCGCGAGTCGTCTGCACTCCCGGATCGGGGTTTGGCAAGGCGGGCGAGGGCTTTGTGCGCCTTTCATCCTTCGCCGCGCGCGAGGATGTTAATGAGGCAATCCTCCGCCTTGATAGAACACCGTGGAGATGATAATATTAATTTTCAAATAAAAACGCACGGATTTTCAAATCCGTGCGCTTTTGCTTTGGCTCCTTTAGGGTGGGAACAACCCCCAGTTCTACTGGGGGTAATAATAGAGTAGTGCTGAATAAAAATCGGCGAGCTTGATGTAAGCCGAAAATAAAGCCTCCCTTGTGCAAAGGGAGGTGGCAAAATCTTTGATTTTGACGGAGGGATTGTTAGTAATGTAAAACAATCCCCCACCCGACATAGTCGGGAGCCCCCTTTACACAAAGGGGCCTTGGATAGTTACCCGTTCACGGGTTGTGGGGCGTGTAATGCAATAATATAATTCAGTGACCCTTTAGGGTGGAAGCCTGTAATGTCCCCTTTTAGGGGTAGATCAAACCGCCGGTTGAACCGGTGGTTTTGATTTATTCTCTATGATTTTTCTTATATAAAACGATGCCTGCTACAATTTGAGCCAAGGAGATAATCACTGCCAAAGCAAGCGGAACAGTGCCGAGTATATTATTATAATCGGCTATCAGCACGCCTCCCCATATTGCAAGCCCAATGGTTATTAAAATTCCACAAATAGCTACTATTTTGGAAATTAAAATGTATTTTTTAGAATGATGCTTGTCAGGAACGATCAAAAGCATCAGCTCCCCGTATATCTCAAAAAGAATTTCAATTAAAAAGTCCATGTTACATTTTTTTATTCTTGATCTGATTATACTTTTCCTCGTCGATCACGCCGTTTGCAAGCATTCTCTCACTCCAGAGCTGGAGTGTTTCAACCGTTATTGAGATGCGCTCAAGCTCCTCTTGAATGTGGATAAAATCCTCAATCTCGGCATCATCTATCTTGCCGTTGACAGTAATCTCGATAAGGCGCTCACGATTGGAATTCATCGCATTTAAGGACGCGAGAAGCTCCAAAATTATCTGCGAAAGCTCCTTAACCTTTACCTCGGGAACGTACTCCTGACCGATGGGACACTGATTGGCGCAATAATGATTGCAAAGACGGGGCAATTTGTATTTGTCAGCCATCTGCAAGACCTCGTCGGGATTGGGATTGCTCTTTTCGTTTTCTATTCTTTCTATTCTCTCGGGTGAGATCCACTCAAGAAGCTCGCTCGCACCCTCGCGCGACAGTCCAAGATTTTCTCTTGTTTGCTGATATACGTTTTTGTCCTTTTTAGATGATACTCTTGCCATGATTTTTGTCCTTTCGGGATTTGCTATCATAATAATAACAAAAAACCCCTTGCGTGTCAAGATAAATTGGGATTTAGCGCGCAGTTAGTTTACTACGAACCGCTCAAGCCGCTTGGGCTTCCGCTTTTGAAAAAGCGGAGCAAAACAACCGCTGTGGTTTGAGCTGATTTCGCGTAAATTTTCGATAATTCACAAGCGAATTATCGATACGCTCACTAAAATCCTTTTACGAAAACAAGTTTTCGACAAGTATTTCACTGACCGTACTACGAAAATCACTCCTACGGAGCAATTTTCTAAAATTTACTTACTATGTGCCATATAATAAAGTTTGTGCTAACAACAAAACAGTTAGTTGAGATAGCAAATTGCAGTTTTTCGAGCCGCCTGTTAAAATGGCGAGAAAAACGTTATGTGTTGCTTTGCAACACAATTTGCGCGAAATCTTGCCCAATCAGCACAAACTATATGGCTACTTGCGCGAAGCTGATTAAAAAGCTTTTTGGTTCTTTTTCTCGAAAAAGAACATTTATCCTAACATAAACTAACTTTTTAAACAGCTTGATAAATCAAAATTTGCAATTATCAATCATCCTGTGTCAATCACAAGTGCAAGCGCATTATAACCCACAAAATCGTGCCAAACCGTGCCATAACGTGCCACACCGTGCCATTTTTATGGCTTTTTTTGAAAAAAACTTGTATTTTTTTGAAAAATGCATTATAATTGACCTACAAAGACATGAAAGGAGAGTCGAAATGATAAATGTTTTCATCAAAAAAATAGAGCAAATTAATGAAAAAGAAGCTCAAGCAATCATCTCCTCCCTCTCCGAAAACGCAAAGAAAAGACTCAATAAAAAAAGAAACAAGGATTTATTCCTTGCCTCTCTTTGCGCGCTCTCTCTTTTGTCGGACCAGCAACGTGCCGACCTTGATTACCACGATAG
The DNA here is from genome assembly GCA_045125655.1 of Eubacteriales bacterium. Lineage (GTDB taxonomy): Bacteria > Bacillota > Clostridia > Oscillospirales > CAG-272 > RGIG4608. Next base: position 4,643 of record JBGVNP010000186.1, read on the forward strand.
CGGCGTACCATTTTTCAAAACACTTGATGCAGATATATCAATATCACATAGCAAGAACTATGTCACAGTTGCAATCTCCAATTCAAGAGATAACTACGTGGGCATTGACATAGAGGACGATATGATAAAATCTCCATCCAACCGTTTTTTGACCGAAAGCGAACAAAATGCCCTTGAAAATGGCACTCCATACCTTGAAATATGGACAAAAAAAGAAGCCCTCTTCAAATTTTTGAAGAACGACTCCACTCCATTTATTAACCTTGACTCCACTGTTTCCGAAAAGTACAAAGCGAGATTTACAACAATTCAAATTGAAAATGCAACTCTCTCCGTCTGCCACTCCCCTAACGCAAAAATAGAAATAATACAAAAATAAAAGCGATAGCACGTAACGTGTCATCGCTTTTTATATGTGTTAATTAAAATCTTTCTTATATTCATTCTCCTAAAATGGAATTATTCAGGACTTCCCTCAAGGAAATATGATGCCTCCATATCGGCAACGCTCAAAGCAAACGCGATTGGGAACATTTCAAATGCCTTGCTCACGTTGTTCATCTCTTGGGGAGTAACGTCCGAAAATCCCATGTGATAACGGATGGCAAATGCCTCATCGCGTGTAAGACGCATAAAGCCCGAAACGATGTAAACGCTCTTTTCACCGTGTCCGTAGGGGAGCTTATCGTCTATCGTGTAGAAGGGCACGCTTTTCCAAACTCCGTTTTCCTTGACGTTTCTTGTGCTTTCAACGTAGAAATCAACCTTGCAGAGATCGTGAAGAAGAGAAACGATTGCAATACTCTCCTCACTGTAATAATCCACCCCGTAAACCTCTTTCATACGCGGACGCTCCATAAGATCCTTAAGGCAATCGTAAACGTTAAGACTGTGCTCGCAAAGACCGCCGGGGTATGAGCCGTGAAATCTCGTTGATGCAGGGGCAGAGAAGAAATCGGACGAGATAAGATAGTCAAGTAATCTGTCCGCCCCTTCTCTCTTTATATATTGCTTGTAAATGCTTATAAATCTTTCTTTGTTTTCAAGTACATTAGCCATAAATAACTCCTAAATATTTTTCTATAGCAATTATATCATACACTAAAAATAAAATCAATATCGTTTTTTCAACTTTCAAATTTTGATTTGTCGCGCAGAAGTTAGTTGTAAAAAGATGTGGGGCTTTTTTGAAAAAACCGCCCCACGCCCCGAAAAACTTTACCGCTTGGCTTCTGCAGACTTTACGTAAATTTTCGATAATTCAACATTGAATTATCGGTACGAATAAACAAATGCCCTTACGAATACAAGTATTCGACGGACATTTGTTTACCCGTACTACGAAAATCACTCCTACGGAGTAATTTTCTAAAAT
>JBGVNP010000187.1:0-21195 GCA_045125655.1 Eubacteriales bacterium
TGGACCTCGGTGCTGTTGCTCACCTTACAGCTATCAAGGGCAGAGTTCCCTTCCTTCACTTCTTTGACGGCTTCCGTACCTCTCACGAGGTTCAGAAGATCGAGGCTTGGGACTACAAGGATCTGGCTGAAATGGTCGATATGGACGCGATCAAGGCATTCCGCAACCGTTCTCTCAACCCCGAGAATCCCGCGCTCAGAGGCTCTGCTGAAAACGGAGATATATTCTTCCAGCACAGAGAGGCTTGCAACCCCTACTATGATGCTCTTCCCGCAGTTGTTGAAGAGTACATGGACAAGGTAAACGCAAAGCTCGGTACTAACTACAAGCTCTTCAACTACTACGGCGCACCCGATGCAGATAGAGTTATCATCGCTATGGGCTCCGTATGTGACGTTACTGAAGAGGTTATTGATTACCTTCTTGCTAAGGGCGAAAAGGTTGGTCTTGTTAAGGTAAGACTTTACCGTCCCTTCGTTGCAGAAAAGCTTTCTGAAGCAATTCCCGCAACAGTTAAGAAGATCGCAGTTCTTGACAGAACAAAAGAGCCCGGTTCTCTTGGTGAGCCCCTCTTCCTTGACGTTGTTGCTGCTCTTAACGAAGTTGGCAGAAGCATTAAGGTTGTAGGCGGTCGTTACGGTCTTGGTTCTAAGGATACAACTCCCGCATCCATCTTCGCAGTTTACGATAATCTTGCACTTGAAGCTCCCAAGGGTCACTTCACAATCGGTATCGTTGACGACGTAACAGGACACTCCCTTGATGAAAAGGTAGTTCCCGACACAGCTGCAGAGGGAACAATTTCTTGCAAGTTCTGGGGTCTTGGCGGCGACGGTACAGTTGGTGCTAACAAGAACTCCATCAAGATCATCGGTGACCACACAGACAAGAACATTCAGGCGTACTTCCAGTACGACTCCAAGAAGACCGGTGGCGTAACAATCTCCCACCTTCGCTTCGGTGATAACAAGATCAAATCTCCTTACTATATCACAAAGGCAAACTTCGTAGCTTGTCATAACAGCTCTTATATCCTTAAGGGATATGAGATCGTTCAGGACGTAATCCCCGGCGGTACTTTCCTTCTTGACTGCCAGTGGAACGCAGAGGAGCTTGATGCTCACCTTCCTGCATCCGTTAAGTCCTATATCGCTAATAATGACATTCAGTTCTACACCATCGACGCTACATCTCTTGCAACAAAGAGAATCGGTAACGCAAAGGTTAAGAACACAGTTCTTCAGTCTGCATTCTTCGCACTTGCTAACATCTTGCCCGCAGCAGATGCTATCGAGTACATGAAGAAGATGGCTTACAAGTCCTACATCAAGAAGGGACAGGCTATGGTTGACCTCAACTATGCCGCAATCGACGCAGGCGCAGATGCTTACGTTAAGGTTGACGTTCCTGCTTCTTGGAAGACAGTTGATACAACTAAGGCTCCTGCATCCGTTGAGGGTACAAGACCTGAGCTTGTTAAATATGTAAACGATATCCTCAATCCCGTTTCCAAGATGGGCGGCGACAAGCTTCCCGTATCCGCATTTACAGATTACGTTGACGGTACATTCCCCCAGGGTGCTGCAGCTTACGAAAAGAGAGGCGTTGCAGTTAACGTTCCCGAGTGGATTCCTGAAAACTGTATCCAGTGTAACAGCTGTGCATTCGTATGTCCTCACGCGACAATCCGTCCCTTCGCTATGACTGAAGAAGAGGCAGCTAATGCTCCTGAAAGCACAAAGTTCACAGAAAAGCCCGTAATCAAGACAAATTATAAGTTCACAATGGCAGTATCTCCCCTTGACTGTATGGGATGTACTCTTTGTGTAAAGGCTTGTCCTGTTAATAACAAGGCAGCTAAGGACGGCACAGATAAGGTTGCTCTTCGTATGGTTCCTCAGGAATCACAGAAGGATCAGCAGCCTGCTTGGGACTACGCAGTTGCAAACGTAAGCGAAAAGCCCGAGCTTATCAACAACACTGTTAAGGGTTCACAGTTCAAGCAGCCCTTGCTTGAATTCTCCGGCTCTTGCGCAGGTTGTGCAGAAACATCTTACGCTCGTCTTATCACACAGCTCTTCGGTGAGAGAATGTATATCTCCAACGCAACAGGTTGTTCTTCTATCTGGGGTGGCTCCGCACCTGCAACTCCTTACACAGTAAATAAGGAAAGCGGCAGAGGTCCTGCTTGGGCTAACTCCCTCTTCGAGGATAACGCTGAGCACGGTCTTGGTATGGCATTCGCACAGAAGACACTTAGAAATAAGCTTATCGGCTACGTAAAGGCACTTAAGGATGAGTGCGATAACGAGGCAACTCTTGCAGCTATCGACGAGTACCTTAACACTCTTAACGACGGTAAGGCAAACGAAAAGGCAACTAAGGCGCTTGTGGCAGCTCTTGAGGCTTGCACATGCCATAGTGAGCTTAAGGATAAGATCCTTGCAGAAAAGACATACCTCTCCAAGAAGTCCGTATGGATCTTCGGTGGTGACGGTTGGGCATACGACATCGGCTTCGGCGGTCTTGACCACGTTCTTGCATCCGGTGAAAACGTAAACGTAATGGTATTTGATACCGAGGTTTACTCTAACACAGGTGGACAGGCTTCCAAGGCATCTCAGATCGGTCAGGTAGCACAGTTCGCAGCAGCTGGTAAGGCAATCGGCAAGAAGAATCTTGCAGAGATCGCAATGTCCTACGGCTACGTTTACGTTGCACAGATCGCAATGGGCGCAGATATGAACCAGACACTCAAGGCACTCGCGGAGGCAGAGGCTTACGACGGACCTTCCATCGTAATCGGCTACGCTCCTTGTGAAATGCACGGTGTTAAGGGCGGAATGCAGAACTGCCAGCTTGAAATGAAGAAGGCAGTTGAATCCGGCTACTGGCAGATGTTCAGATACAACCCTGCACTCAAGGCAGAGGGCAAGAATCCTCTCACAATCGACTCTAAGGAGCCCACAGCTAACTACGTTGACTTCATCAAGAGCGAAACACGTTATGCGCGTCTTGCACAGTCCTTCCCCGAAAGAGCAGAAGCACTCTTTGCTAAGGCAGAAGAAAACGCAAAGGCTAAGTACGATAGACTCCAGAAGATGGGTAAGCTCTACGAATAATATAGCAAAACTTAATCAAGGGACGGCGAAAGCCGTCCCTTTCTGTGTTGTTCGCGCTATTCCACTTGTTGTTTTGTCCACTTTTGAAACAGTTTACGCGAACCCCAAAGCTCATTATATTCACTTCGGGGAATCCCTTGGACAAAACAATCAGTGGATTAGTGTAAACATAATTCGTTTATCAACTATCTTCCTTGACAGTTGCTGATAATTCTGCTATAATAAACGGGTAAAACTCTCATTTTAAGGAGAAAAAGATGAATTTTTTTGACACGATAGCGGCTCTTTCCTCGCCGATGGGCAAGGGTGGAGTTGCGGTGATAAGAATATCTGGAGCGGAGGCGTTTGACGTTGCGGATCGCGTGTTTGCGAGTGTGTCGGGTAAGAGCGTAGCCGAATTGAAGCCAAACTTTATGACTTACGGCAAAATTTTGTCCGATGGTGCCCCCATTGATGACGGACTCCTTGTCAAATTTTGCGCGCCGCGCTCCTTTACGGGTGAAAATACTGTTGAAATCAACTGCCACGGCGGTATTTATATAACCCAAAAGGTGCTTTCTGCTGTTTTTGCGGCGGGAGCAAGACCTGCGCAGGCGGGCGAATTTACTCGTCGCGCGTTTGTCAACGGAAAAATGTCCTTGACGCAGGCGGAAGCACTTGGAACTCTGCTTGAGGCGAAGAATGACGAACAGATAACGCTCGCGCGCTCGGTAATGGGCGGTAGAATTAGAGAAGCAAGCGATTCGCTTTATAAAAAAATGACCGCGCTTGTTGCAACGGTCTATGCAAATGTTGACTATCCCGAGGAGGACCTTGCCGATATGACGGGCGAGGAGATGCTTGAAAGCACGAAGGAGCTGCTTTCCGAGATTCAAAAGCTCCGAAAAACCTATAAAACGGGACATGCGGTAGTCGAGGGTGTTCGAACGGTCATCTGTGGCAAGCCGAACGTTGGTAAAAGCTCGCTTTATAACGTGCTTGTTGGACGCGACGCGGCAATCGTCACCGATATTGAGGGTACTACTCGCGATCTTCTTTGCGAAACTGTGTCCCTCGGCAGAGTTATGCTCCGACTTACCGATACTGCGGGCATAAGATCGACCACTGATGCGGTTGAACAGATTGGCGTTGAGAGAGCAAAGCGTTCACTCGATGAAGCGGAGCTTGTGCTCGTGCTTTTTGATAACTCCCGTCCACTTGATGATTTTGATAAAGAAATTATGGACGATATTAAGAAAATAAATGCCACAAAGATAGCTGTTATTAATAAAAATGATGAAAATTCTATGATTTCACTTAACGAGGTCGAAGAAAACTTCTCACACGTTGTAAAGATTTCGGCAAAGACTGAATATAATGTTGAGGAGCTGAAAAAAATGGTTGAGCAGCTCTATATAAATGAAGAGATAGATACCTCAAATGACGCAGTTCTCATCAATGCTCGCCAGGATTCCTCGCTCGCGATCGCCGAAAAGCACGTGAAATTGGCACTTGAGGCACTTTCTGTGGGACTTTCGCCCGATATTGCAGGCGTTGATCTTGAGCTTGCCATGTCTGCACTGTCTGAAATTGACGGCAGAGAGGTCGACGAAGCCATAGTTTCCGAGATTTTCTCGCATTTTTGCGTAGGAAAGTAACAAATCCCTACATTTAATATATATATGGTTAATATAAGGGCTTAATAAACGACGGTACAGCGCAAGCAAATCAATACGTCCGAGCATTCAACGCTTTGTAATGATTTGCTGCACGCCCCACTTTCTTCCTATATATTATATACGCACGTACACGCGCGTATTATGACAGCTTTTCACTGCGTTTTTAAGTATAAATACAAGGTGAATAAGATTCATAATCACGCACAAAATGTAATAAAATGCTATCAAATGTATTTTTTACTAATAAAAAAGGTCAAAATATAGTAAAAATACCCAACCTTTACAAAATGTTCACAAATACAATACAAATTCTTAACACATTATATCCTCTTTGGGTGTATAATGCTTAAGCAATTCTTATTAATGGAGGTTTAAGAATCAAAATGAAAAACACTAAGTTAATTGGCTTGGTTGCATTGCTCGTAGTAGTAGTACTTGTAGTATCCGTAGTAATTGCAACAAGCGCAGACAAAGCTAACATGAAGCCTGTGACAGATAAGCTCACTGCTTACGAGCAGCAGCTTGCACAGCTCAACAAAACACTCGCAGAAGTTCAGTCCGGTCTTAAGAGCGCAAATCAGGCTCTTGAAGAACTCAAGGCTGCAGGCGTAATCATTGAGGACTTCAACGAAGCTACAGCTAAGCTCCTCGAAAAGGCTGAAGAACTCAACAAAAAGATCGATGAGTATGAGAATGCAAAAGACGAAAACGGTAACGCTCTTTTCAACTCTAATCTTTACCACAACTATTCTGATAAGAAGGATGATATCCTTGAGCAGGCATATCTCGACTTCCAGAGAGCTACATCTGTAGAAGCACTTGACAAGATCATTGCTAAGGTTCTTGAGGATCTCAAGGCTCTTCCCACAAAGGTTCAGGAATACGCTACACTCGTTGACGCTATCGAAAAGGACGGCGTTAAGGTTGAAGACAAAGAAAATGTTATGACTGTTCTTGATGGCAATATGACTGACTTGACATGGGATCTTTACGAAGGCGCTGACCAGACTGCTAAGGAAGCAGCTAAGACAGCTCTTGATAAGAGATTCAACGATGCACTTGTAGAATACAAGAAGGTTGTTACAGCTGAATTCGTAGCTACAGTTACTAAGCTTCCCACAGTTGACGGTCTTAAGCTCACAGACGAAAAGGCACTTGATGATGCAAGAACTCAGTACGTTCATTTGACAACAGACCTTGGTCTTACATTCGTAGCTGCTGACGATGCATATAAGGCAGAGGCTTCTCTCGTAGCTCTTGAAGCACGTGAAACTCTTCTTGCAGGCGTTAAGGCTAATGCTGACGAATTCAACGCATCTGTAAAGACATGGTTTGAGGATCACCTCAATACTGGCGTTAAGTTTGGTCTTAACACTGATACACTTGATGCTCTTAAGGATCTTGCTGATGAAGTAGCTGCTAAGATCGCATCTTACGAAAAAACTCTTAATGTAATCCTTGATTCCACAAAGGCTGGTTTCAACGAGTACGTTTACAACTTCATCGACCACGCAACTGTTAAGGGTTACACAACAAAGTACGACGAAGTAAAGGCTAACCTTTCTTCTCTTGCTAATGCATACCTTGCAGCTGTTAAGGATCTTGAAGCTAAGAAGGTATACGCTGACCTTGACACTGCTAACACAGCTGCATGGAAGGCATGGTCTGCAGTTCAGAACTCCTTCGGTACATCTAATGTAACCGCTGCTGAGGTAGATACATACCTTCAGAACGAAAAGAACGAAGTAGCAACTGCTAACACAACACACAACGGTATTTCCGGTAAGCTTTACAACGTTAAGGCTAACATCGATGCTATCTCTGCTTACCTTGCAAGCACAAAGAAGATCGTTTGCCAGCAGCCCACTGTTCACACAGGTACAGTAGCTTGCGATTGCAAGACAACAGAAACAACATTGACACTTGCTGGTATCCAGGCTATCGTAGAGACAAACCTTTATCCTCTTCTTACACATGAACTCAACTTCACAGAAGAAGTTATCGGTGCTGAACTCCTTGCTTCTCTTAAGGCTTCTTACGTAGAGGCAGCTACAGCAGCTATCAAGGCAACTCATGCTACAGTTTCTGGCGACCCTGCATACGCTAATGTAAGATTGGATGAGGCTCTTGCACAGGTATCTGTTGAAAAGATCACATTCGCAGCTGTTCAGAATGCTGAAACAAAGGTTTGGAGCTGGGCAGAAGGTTACACAACACTTAAGGCTAACCTTGTAGCTTGGACATCCGCAGCTTACTTCACAAAATAATTCAATAATTTGAATACTAGGTTTACTTAAACCAAACTTTAATAAGGGGAAACGCTCGTCGTTTCCCCTTTTGTTTTATATATTTTATATATTACCCTCATTATTGACCTTTAAATTTTGATTTATCGGGGAGTTTTTGTTTATGCGCGAGATTCTATCGGTCACTGTGCCGGACACGGAGTGTCATTCTGGAGCAACCCTTGTGTCCCTTCGGAGATTCTATCGGTCACTTCGTTCCCTCCAAAATGACACAAGGGTGCGATAGAATCTCGGCACAGTTTCCCCCAAGAATGACGTGCGGAACATTTTCTATCTACAAACCCACGCGTCATCCTCGAGGGAGTTGCGCCCAAGATTCTTCGCTACGCTCGAGAATGACGACTAAAGTCGTCGGGCGCAAACGACCGAAGGATCTTGCGTGGCGCACAAACAAAAATTAATTCACCGATAAATCCTGATTTCTTTATTCAACATCTTTTTCAAACTTTTTAACAATTCCGCGCTAAAATTTATATTTAGCTATTGCAAATTTTCATATCTTGTGCTATAATATACTAAATAAATATATCTATATCTTTTTATATAGACGATAAATGCAAGTCAATTCATTTTATGGAGGTTTAATGATGGCTAAACGCAAAATTGTAAAACAGAAAAAAATAAATGAGTATGCTTCTCTCATTTTAGTTATTGTTATCGCATTCGCTGCGATGGGCATAATTCCCATTCTTCTTGATGAGAATGCAAAGGTTATTTATGCCGAGATTTCAGAAACTCTTGACGCTGAATACAAGGTACTTGTGGAGAATATTGAGGCGCTTGTAAAATCACATGAAGATCTCAAAAATAACATTGAGAAACTCGAGGGCGTAGGCGTTGAAAACAAGGACTGGGAAGGTGCTTCCGAAAAGATTGCTGAAAAGCTTGAAGAAATTGAAAAATTTGAAGCAGAATACTTTGAGGCCTTTGCTAACACCGATCTCGGTCTCACATATCTTGATTATTTCAATTATGTAAAAGATTCCAAGGAAGGCAAATTGGCTAGCGAGTATTTTGCTTTGCTTAAGAATAATGCTAAACTTGAAGCTTCACGTGCTCCTTCACTTGAAAAATTGAATAAGATGGTTGAAGAGTATAAAGAGGATGTTAAGGCGATTCTTACTAATATTCAGGTTCTTGAAAATATCTTGGCTGATATAGGCAAAATTGAGCTCAAGGATCTTGATAACTACAATTTGTTAAAGAGTCATTTTGCAACCATTAATCCTTTGGTTTATACTGCAGACGAATATAAGACTCTTGAAACAAAGATTACCAAAGAGATGAATGATACTTTTAGAGAGGTTGCTCTTAATGACTTTATTGCCAAAGCAAAGCTTCTCCCTGAAAATCCCTACAAGCTTTATAAAACGACTGACGTTGACACCGCTCAAATGGCACTTAATCGTTTAACAGATGTTAAGTATTCTTTGTTTACCGCGCAGGAACTTAATGATCTCGATAGTTCAACAGATTACAAGAAGCTTCTTGCAATTTTTGATGCATCCGTAATTCGTGCAGCAGAGATTAAAGAAATGAAGGGAGCTAAGACAAAACCCGGTACAGCTGCTTATATCAATGAACAACTCAAGGGAAAAGATAAAGCCAAAATAGATGATAAAAACGTTAAGAAAACTCTTGACGATATTCATAATATCGAGGATATGATAGCACAATGGGAAATCCAATACGGTGTTATTACCGACAAGGCTGATCCTAACTATTGTGACGAGATCTATAATTTGATAGACCGTGATATACTTAGAACTTATATTGCTAACTATAACAAGTTTATTAATAGCAAATAATATTTAAAATCTAAAAGGCAAAACGCGTGCGTTTTGCCTTTCTTTTTGCTTTTTTCAGTGGGGGTATTGAAAAAGTGATATATTTGTGGTAAAATCAAGGAAAGAATTTTGGAAGGAGTTTGGCTATGTTTCTGCCCGAATACGTTAAAAATTGCATAGACGAGCTTTCACGCGCGGAATTTTCGGCTTACGCGGTCGGCGGAGCAGTGCGCGACGGGCTACTTGGGCTTAAACCGTCGGATTTTGACGTTAGCACGAGCGCGCGACCCGAGGAAATATTGGCTGTCTTTTCTCATCGCCGCACAATTCCCACAGGAATCAAGCACGGCACGATCACCGTTCTTTTTGAGGACGGCGAAAAGCTCTCTCCTATAGAGATCACTACCTTCCGAATTGACGGTGAATACCGCGATTCGCGCCATCCTGAAAGTGTTTCTTTTTCGAAGGACGTGCACGACGATCTTTCACGCCGTGATTTCACTGTGAACGCGATGGCTTACAACGAGTCCGAGGGGATTATTGATGCTCACGGCGGCGCGCGCGATCTCGAAGCTCGCGTGATACGTGCGGTGGGTGATCCCGAAACGCGATTTAACGAGGACGCGCTCCGTATTTTGCGCGCGTTCAGGTTCGCGGCTCAGCTTGAATTTGAGATTGAGCCAAGCACTCTTTCCGCAGCCAAGACTTGTGCACCGCTACTTAAAAATATCGCACGTGAGCGAATTGGTGTTGAATTTAAAAAGCTACTCGCTTCAAGTGGAGTTTCATACGCGCTTGAAAAAATGATCGAAAATGGCGTCTGGAGTTCGCTTTTCACAACCGCCACGCCCGTGACCGCCGCGGAGTCCACCCCACCCCCCTTTACCGTAGCCAACATGGATAAAATGGCGAAAACCGTTGCACGACTTTCCGAGCTTTCAAACGGTCAATTTGCAACGCGCCTTGCAGTTCTGCTTGCTGATTTAGATATTACCGCGCGCGAGGATTTTTTAAACTCTCTGCGCCTTTCCAACGAAGAAAAGCGCCTTGTTCTGCGCTTGTGCCGAGTTAAAGATTTTGATCTCTCCGACAACAAGAGCACCGAGCGTCTTGCGCGACAGTTTTTGCATCTCTATGCAAACGTGCTTCCTCTCGCGAGCGAGGTTCTGCGATTTTACAATCCTTGTGCGATGGATTTTTTGCGCGTGATCGAGCTTGAGAGTGCACAAAAGCGTCCGCTTGAAATCTCCGATCTTGCCGTGAACGGCAACGATCTTCTTCCGCTTTGCCGCGGAAATCACAAGCAGGTCGGCTTACTCCTTAAATCGCTCCTTAACTCCGTCATTGATGACCCCGCACTTAACACAAAAGAAAAGCTACTTTCGATAGCATCTTCGATAATACAATAAAAAAGAGGACTTTTTCAAGCCCTCTTATATTTTTATTTTTTGCTTTTCATAAGCTTTTTGACTCCAAAATAGATCGCGCGGATGATGAGTGTCATTGCAAAGAAGCAGAACACCGTTACGAACGGCATTACGTACTTCGAGATGCTTTCGGGGAGCATTCCAAATGGATCGCGCTTAACGAAGAACCAGTTGAAATCGTGTGAGTAGTCACCGAGCGTTCCCGTGTAGAGTGTGTTGCCCGTTATCGCCCAAGCGGCAAGTATTACAAGAAGAACGAGCTCGCGATAGCATTTCTTCCATTCGAGCTTGACGGTGCTGTCGAGCGTAAGCGTAAATATTCCGTATGCGGTCATTACGCCGTGGAACATCAGTGTTTGAACCGCTCTGTAGGAGAGGGGGTGGATTCCGTACGAGGCAACTCCGTCGGGATAGACGGTATAGATGAGATTGGAGATCAAGCCGATCAGCGCGAATGAGAGTGTGTATTTTGAAAGTGATTTTGAATGTCTTGAGAAAAAGCTCATCAGGCACATCGACGTGCAGGCATGGAAGGGAAGTTTATCTATGTCTATTCTGCCGTAGGCGAACGGCATAAGAAAGAAATCCGCCATATAAAGTCCGAACGCGATGGCAACGGTGGTGTTGATAACCTTTTGCTTGACTTTATCGGACTTGTTTTTAACAAGAAGAATAGTTGCAATCGTGCCGCCGAAGATGATCAGCATATAAATAAAATGCCAGGGTCCAAAGCGGGTAAAAATAACGTCACCTGTTTTGTCAGATAATAGGTTGCTTAAAAATTCGTAAAACATAAACTGCTCCTTTCGTTTATTGTTTACATTTTACCACATAAATCGACATTTGTAAATAGAAAAATGAATATTTTTTGTATTTATTCATCAAATTGTTTTTGGATTTGAATTTTGACGTTGGATAAAAAATAAAATTACCAAAATATTAACAATAATAATTTTTTTGATTTTTTTCAAAAAACCTATTGACAAGCAGAAAAAATGGTGCTATAATACAGTCAATAAAAAAAGACGTTTGAGCAAAAAGAGCGCAAGATGAAGTGCCTTCAGAGAGTTGGCGGGTGGTGTGAGCCAACGGCGAGTAATTTTGTGGCGTACCTTTTGCAAGTTGTGTGTTGAACCTCGCTTTTGCGAGAAAGTAGGCGCAACGGTGGCCTCCGTTATGGGCGTAGACTTTGATGGAAGTCGGTAAGAGTCAAATCGCGAGGTTTGGCTGAAGCAGAGTGGTAACACGGTCTTTTTCGTCCCTGCATCCTTTTGGATGAGGGGCTTTTTTGTTGCTCTCAACAATATATTTTTTGAGGTCGCAAAGCGACAGAAAGGAAAACATTATGAAAAAATTAGTAGCAATCGTACTCGCAATCGTTCTTTTGGCAAGCACATGCTTTGCCTTTACGTCCTGCACAGGTGGCGGAAACACTGGCGCGAAGTATAAGGTTGGTGTTTGTCAGCTTGTTCAGCATCCTGCTCTTGACCAAGCAACTCAAGGTTTTGTTAATACTCTTAAGGCTGAATTCGGTGATAACATTGAAATTGATATTCAAAATGCCTCCGGTGAGGCTAACGCATGTACAACAATAGTTAATAAATTCAAAAATACCGGTGTGGATCTCATTATGGCAAACGCTACTCCTGCTCTTAATGCAGCATTTCAGGCAATTGAGGATATCCCAATTTTGGGAACATCCATTACCGAATATGGCGTAGCTCTTGGAAAAGAAAATTTCACAGGCGTATCCGGAATGAATGTTTCTGGAACGAGCGATCTTGCTCCTCTTGACCAACAGGCGCAGATGATTCTTGATTTTATGCCCAATGTGAAAATTGTTGGTATTCTTTACTGTGCATCTGAGCCCAACTCGGCATATCAGGTTAAAGAAGTTAAGAAACATCTTGAGTCAAAGGGTGTAACTGTAAAAGAATATAAATTTACCGACAGTACCAATGTTAAATCTTTTGCGGAAGCAGCTGCGTCCGAATGTCAAGCAATTTATGTTCCCACAGATAACGTGGTTGCGCTTTGTGCCGATATAATCGGAGATGTTGTTATAAAGCGTATGATTCCTCTTTTTGCAGGTGAAGAAAATATAGCTAAATCTTGTGGCGTAGCATCACTTACAATTAGTTACTATGATCTTGGTGTGGTAACAGGTCAGATGGCAATTAAAGTTCTGAAAGGTGAGGCTGACGTTTCTACTATGCCGATTGAATATGCCACACCTACAAGGAAATATAATAAAGAAATGTGTGAATTGCTTGAACTTGTAGTTCCTGCGGATCAAGCATATGAAGAAATACAGTAAGTAAAAGTACAAAGTATAATAATATAAATTGAGGATAATAAACAATGCAAGGATTAATTGGAGCTTTGCCTGGTGCTATCTGTCAAGGGTTGATATGGGGCATTTTGGCAATCGGCTTATATATAACAAATAAAATATTGGATATTTCTGACTTGACTGTGGATGGCTCTATATGCATCGGTGCATCTGTTTGTGCAATAATGCTTGTTGGTGGTGCTGACCCATATGTGGCTACATTGTGTGCTATACCCGCAGGAATGTTGGCGGGCCTTATTACAGGTATTTTGCACACGGTTTTCAATATTCCTGCTATACTAGCTGGTATTTTAACACAGCAAATGTTGTGGACGGTTAATTTAAGAATAATGAAAACTCCATTTTTGAGTATTCCAACACGATTTATAGATGTACTTGTAAAGTCATCGAAAGAAGAGGATTCCCTTGTCGTTCTTGTGGTTGTTGCATTGATAGTTATAGCTTGTTTGTATTGGTTTTTTGGAACTGCATTTGGTTGTTCTATTCGTGCGACTGGTTGTAATATCCATATGAGCCGTGCTCAAGGCATTAATACGAATTTGAACAAAATTTTTGGTTTGGCAATGTCCAACGGAATTATTGCTCTTGCAGGTGCTTTTCTTTGCCAATATAATGGTGCATCGGATGTTACTATGGGTAGAGGAGCGATAGTAATTGGTCTTGCGGCAATCATTATTGGAGAGGTGCTTTTTTCTAAAATTGCACGAAATTTTGCGGTGCGTTTGGCTTGCGTCATTCTTGGAAGTGTAATATATTATTTGATAATGCAGGTTGTAACATTTGGAAAAATCGACTCCGATGATTTTAAATTGATTTCCGCACTTATTGTTGCAATATTCCTTGCTGTTCCAACTATAAAAGAAAAATTTTCTACATTTGTAAAGTCTAGAAAATCAGCAAAGGAGGTAAAGGAAAATGCTTGAGATTAAGAATATTTCCAAAACCTTCAATGCAGGCACGATAAATGAAAAAAGAGCGCTCAAGGGTGTTTCCTTGACGCTTAACGACGGCGATTTCGTTACAGTTATCGGCGGTAACGGCGCGGGCAAAAGCACGCTTCTCAACGCGATCTGCGGAACGTGGCGCACAGATGACGGCGAGATAATCATCGACGGCAAGGACGTGACAGGTACTCCCGAGCACAAACGCGCGAAATATCTTGGAAGAGTATTTCAGGATCCTATGATGGGTACTGCCGCGGATATGGAGATTCAGGAAAACCTCGCTCTTGCAAAGCGCCGTGGAAAGCTGCGCGGACTTGGATGGGGCATCTCCAAAAAAGAGAGGGAAGAATACCGCGAGCTTCTTTCAACGCTCGGTCTTGGACTTGAGGATAGAATGACGAGCAAGGTCGGACTCCTCTCGGGTGGACAAAGACAGGCGGTAACGCTCCTTATGGCGGCGATGGCAGAGCCGAAGCTCTTGCTCCTTGACGAGCATACGGCGGCTCTTGACCCGAAAACTGCCGAAAAGGTGCTTGAGATCACAGAGAATATTGTTAATAAGAATCACCTTACAACCCTTATGATAACTCACAATATGCGTGACGCCATCAAGCACGGCAACCGTCTTATTATGATGCACGAGGGAAGAATAATCGTTGACGTTTGCGGTGAAGAAAAGAAGAATCTCACAGTTGAGGATCTCCTTGAGCTCTTCAATAAGGCGAGCGGCAAGGAATTTGCAAGTGACAGAGCAATGCTCGGTTAAATAAAAAACAAGTGAGTCCTTTAGGACTCACTTGTTTTTTTGTTATATATGTTTTTGATCAATTAATTATTTGTAGAATCTCCCTCGGGGATTGGATTTTCACCGGTATCACCACCTGCGTTGTCACTACCGCCTATATTATCCCCACCGCCCTCGGGCGTTTCGGGATTAGGATCGGGTGTGGGCTCGGGAGATGGCTCCTCGGGAGTGGGAGTTTCAGGATCTTCTTCTACTTCGGGAATTGTAAATCCATTGAAGCCGTATTGCTTTATAATTCTCTCAAAATCTCTTAAGCTAAGATTGAAATCACACATTCCTTCAATAATTGCGGGCGTTTCGGGATTTCCATCATCTAAATATTGATATACATCTCCTTGGTATTGCCACATTGAGTATAGGGTTTTATAATTGTCTATTTTTTCATTTATAAAGTCAGCGTAATCTTCAAAGCTGTGAGGAGGATTGTCGCTGTATGCCCAATGAGCAATCCAAATATCGTGATTTGCTAAAAATTCATTACCCTCGCAGAAATCTCTAACAAAGCTAAGACTTGAATAAAATGCGGGATAATATCCGTTGTTAAGTATTTCTTTCATGAATGTGCTTATTATTTCCACAACCAAATTCTTTTCAAATGTGGTTGGATAATATTTTTTGGCATCTTCCATGTCGAAATAAATGGGATATTCAAATTGTTTGTTTTTCAGCCATTTTATAGCGTTTGTGGCATCTTCATATGCCATTTCGGTGTTTTCGGCGTATGTGAAGAAATATGCTCCTACACCGAGTCCTGCTGCTTTGGCGGCAGCATAGTATTCTTCAAATTTGTTATCTTTACCCAAACTGGATCCAACTTTGAGAATAACAAATTTAACCCCTGCATCCTTAAGTTGTTGGAAATCTACTTCTTCTGCATAATTTGCGAGATCCAATCCAAAAACAGGAGCGTAACTATCATCATTGGTGTATCCGCCAAATACAGTAGAGTAGAACATGTGATCGCCGTGATAGGTGACATCGCATCCTTCCTTATTGCACTTGTAAACGACATATCCCTGCTCATCAAACTTGGGAGCGACGAGTGTTTCTGGAACAAATTTGTGATCTCCTGTGGGAGGAACAACATCCTCTACATAGCTGTGGTTGCAGTTTTTGTTTGTACAGGTGTAAAGTGTAAATCCTGCTTTATCTTCTTCGGCATAGAAAGTTTCTCCGTTGTTATAGGTGTGCCCAAAGGCGTTTACAAAATTATCAATATGAGTATAAAAACAACCTTCGCGCTCACACATATATTCTGTATAGCCATTTTCGGAGCAAGTAGAGGGCACTATTCTATGTATTATCTCTGTGTTTATCAAGTGGCCTGCTGGAATTTCTTTATAATCTTCATTTTTAGTATAACAGTATTTGCAAGCTTTATGGGCGGTATATCCGTTATCATAACATGTTGCGTCTAAAGCTTCCACAGTTACCATGGTATGAGAAGCAAAGAAAACAATTTTGTCTTCAACATAGTTACAGAGTTCACACGCCTTATGAGCACTGTAACCATTCTCTGTGCAAGTGAAGGGTTTTGCCTCTACGTCAATTAATTTGTGTGTGATGGGAATATCAATATCGTAAAGGCGTTCACTTGCTTGATCATCATTATAATAATGCTCACAAACAGAGCAAAGGTAATGTTCAATGTTGCCTTTTTCGTAGCAATCTGGGTTCTTTGCAGGGAAAAATGTGAGAGTGTGTTGATTTGTTGGATTGATTGTTTCATATCCTTCGGTATATATACAATCCTTACATTTTTTGTGCGCGGTATAGCCTGATGTGCCACACGTAGCAGGCTTGCCTGGTTTGTCCTCAAGGTTGTGTCCCTTTTTGGGAAGAATAGTTTTGCCTTCTACATAGTCACAGTTCGTACATTTTTTGTGTGCGGTATAGCCGTCAGTAGTGCAGCTATTGGATCTTGATGACACGTCAACGAGCTTATGCCCTGCAGGAATTGATTCTTTACCATCGGTATAAGTACAATTTTCGCATTTTTTGTGCGCGGTATATCCGTCTTCTTCGCAAGTAGCATCCATTGCTTCTACATCTGCAAGACTGTGTCCAAGCGCTTCAACCGTGCTATCCTTATATTCGTCTCCACATTTTTCGCAAAGGTGGGAGGTGTAACCATCCTCGGTGCAAGTGGGAGCGACCTTTGTTTCCTTATATGTATGACCTGATGCGGTGATTTCGTCCGTGTTGAACTCAACTCCGCAGTCAAGGCAAATGTTTTTTGTGTAGCCATCGGTCTCGCAGGTGGCTTCAATTACTGATACGTCCAAATTCTTGTGAGGGCATTCGGTTGGTATGAGCTTATATACCAACAGAGAGAGAATGCACATGCATATCAGCAAAATCGTTGCTAAAATTGCAGTTTCAATATGCTTTGTCATATTAGTTCTCCTTTGTAGTGTCATTTATATCATTATTATAATATCATCGTCTTGTATTTTCAAGATGTTTTGATGAAAATGTTTGTTGATTTGAAACTTAGCTTGTGTTTGGCTTCAAATTTTGATTTGTCGCGCACGTTGTTAGCACAGACCAAACGATTAAAAAAGTTTTCGTCCACCTTTTTCAAAAGGTGGCGAGGGTACGGGGCGAGTAGCCCTGTATTCGCCATTTCTTTTTTGCCAAGCTTTTTTCTTTGTGGCTATACTGCCAAAGAAAAAAGCGTTATAAACACAAACTATCTTTTGATACCAAGACTTTTTAGCCGCTTTTCTTTGGAAAAAGAGGCCCAAAGAAAAGCTAACAAAAGAAAGGGCCGTTTTTTGCGCTCACGCCGCGCGGGCGACCGCTTTTGAAAAAGCGGTGCAAAACAATCAGTGGATCAGTGCGAACATAGTGCTCGCTAAATCTCAATTTATCAAACACTCAACGCGTTAAATCCTTGATAACTTCGCCTGCGAGGATAAATCCTGCGACGGGGGGGACGAATGAGCAGGACGCGGGGCTGATTCTGCCCGCCGTGCCCTTTTGCTCGGCGTTATCAATCACATGGGGAGTGATTGGTTCTTCCTTGGAATAAACGACCTTAAGGTGTTTTATTCCCAGCTTGCGACAAAGACCGCGCATCACCTTGGCGAGTGGGCAAACGCTCGTCTTATAGATGTCGGCGACCTCAAATGCAGTGGGATCGAGCTTATTGCCCGTGCCCATTGAGCAGATGATGGGTGTTCCGCACTTATTGGCGCGAGTTACAAGTTCCATTTTTCCACTCACGGTGTCTATCGCATCAATTATATAATCGTAATTTTTGAAATCAAATCTATCAGCCGTTTCGGGAAGATAAAAGATATCAAATTTATTAATCTTTACATCGGGATTTATTGCCTTGGCGCGTGCCTCCGCCACGTCAACCTTCTTTTGACCTACGGTTTCGGTGGTAGCGAGTATCTGACGATTTATGTTGGACACGGAAACGAGGTCGGAGTCGATAATATCTATCTCTCCAACACCCGCGCGCACGAGTGCTTCGAGTGCGTAACCGCCCACGCCGCCGATTCCAAAGACGGCAACACGCGATTTCTGTAATTTTTCGATCGCTTCCTTGCCAAGAAGCATCTCGGTTCTTAAAAATTTTTCCATATTGTTTATTCTACATTGAGATTTGGTGAATTATTAAATGTCGTGCTTTCAACATCACATTCGCTTGGTATTTTGATATAGGTAAGTGTTTGTAACTGTGCAAAAGCATAATGACCAATATATGCAAGCGTGTCGGGAAGTGTAACACTTTCAAGATTGGTACATTCGCGAAATGTGTTATCACGAATCATATCAACTCCATTGGGTATTGTGACCTTTTTCAGAAAGTGACATTTTTGAAATGCCGCGCTACCAATATATATAACTGTAGAAGGAATGTCAATTTGTTGAGCTCCGGAATTATAAAAAGCATTTTTATAAATGTCCAACAATCCTTCGGGAAGAACTATTTTTTGACTTTGCACACCCTTAAAGGCGCTGTTTCCAATAGCGGTTACTTGCACTCCGTCTATTTTTTGAGGGATTACAAGCTCATTAGGGGGACTTTGCCAGTTTAAAAAGTCGGGATCAAGACCGAGAATGCGGTATCCGTCGTTATCGGGATCAATATCATAAAGAAAAATATCATAAACCTTGGGATAACTTTCTGATGAATCGGGGTTTCCAATATTTTCTTTGGTGGTTGTGGTTGATCCCGGCTTTGTAGTGGTAGTAGAGTTAGGTTTCGCTGTAGTTGTGGTGGTTGAACTTGACTTTGCTGTGGTTGTGGTGGTTGAACTTGGTGTAATTGATTCTTGTGGTGATTTGATCGTATTGTGTACGAGAAGAGAAGCAAGTAAAACCAAGATCAGTATTAATACAACACTTATTGCAATAAGTAATTTATTTCTTTTCATTGTGTGGCTCCTTTCAAACTATCCCAAGATATATCATAAGCACGGAGATATCGGCGGGGGAAACTCCGCTGATGCGCGAGGCTTGTCCGATAGTGAGAGGGCGAACCTTGGAGAGCTTTTGCACTGCCTCAATTCTGAGTCCCTTAACTGCTTGATAATCTATATTTTCGGGTATCTTTTTCGCCTCAAGGCGCGCGCGGCGCTCGACCTCTGCGAGCTGGCGCTTAATATATCCCTCATACTTGATTGAAATTTCCGCGGTCATTCGTACTCCGCGCGGGAGTGACGGACGGCTCGCGTCAATTTCCGCAAGTGCATCGTAATCAAGTGTGGGACGGCGCAAAAGCTCGGCAAGGGATATGCCTGTTGCGACTGTTGAAAGCTCGCGTGCTTCCAAAAATGGATTTGCCACGATGGGAGAGATATAAGTTGATTCAAGTCGCGAGATCTCTGCATCCGTCTGTGCTTTTTTATCTATGAATTTTTGGTATCTTTCTTCGCTTATAAGACCCGCGCGGTAACCGATCTCTGTAAGGCGGCGATCCGCGTTATCCTGACGGAGAAGCAAACGGTATTCCGAGCGCGAGGTCATCATTCTATACGGCTCGTTCGTGCCCTTTGTAACGAGATCGTCAATGAGAGTGCCGATATATCCGTCACTTCTTTTAAGAACAATCTGCTCTTTTCCGAGAAGAGAGAGGGAAGCGTTAAGTCCTGCGATAAGTCCTTGCGCGGCTGCCTCCTCATAGCCCGACGTTCCGTTGAACTGACCCGCTCCGTAGAGTCCCGAAATGTCCTTATATTCAAGTGTCGCATAGAGCTGTGTGGGGTCGGAGCAATCGTATTCTATGGCATAGGCATAGCGCATGATCTCCGCGTTTTCAAATCCTGGGAGTGAGTGCAGCATCTTGTGCTGAACGAACGCGGGGAGCGAGGTGGAAAATCCTTGGATATACATTTCCTCGGTGTCTTTACCCATTGGCTCAACAAAGAGCTGATGGCGCTCCTTATCGGCAAAACGAACGATCTTGTCCTCTATCGACGGACAGTAGCGCGGACCTGTGCCGTGTATCTGTCCCGAATACATTGCCGAAAGATGAATATTTTCCTTAATAATATTGTGAGTGTTCTCGCTTGTATATACAATGTGGCAGGGAATCTGCTCAATATTGTCAAAATAATGCTCGTCCGTGAGGGCGGAGTAGGGAGTTATTATTTCCTCACCCGACTGCTCCTCTAAAACAGAGAGATCTATACTGCTCTTTTTAACGCGCGCAGGAGTACCTGTTTTGAATCTCATAAGGCGGATTCCCTCGCGCTCAAGCGCCTTTGAAAGACCGCCACTTGCGGCAAGCAAGCCGTCGGGACCCGATGAGAAATTGCGATCGCCCACAAAAATTCTGCTTTCAAGGTACGTGCCCGAGCAGATGATGGCGCGCTCACATTCCCAACGCTCGCCAAGAGCCGTTATAACGGCGGAGATCGCTCTTGCACCCTCGCAATCGGTGATCTCTATATCACATATCTCCGCTTGAACAAGGCGCAGATTGGGTGTGTTCTCGATCAACTGCTTTGTGAGAGTCTGATATTTTTTTCTGTCCGCCTGTATTCTCTTTGAATGTACTGCCGCGCCCTTTCCAAGATTGAGTGTGCGGCTCTGGAGAGTGACCTTGTCCGCAAGCTCACCCATAACGCCGCCAAGCGCGTCTATTTCGAATACGAGATGACCCTTTGCAGTGCCGCCAATGGACGGATTGCATGGCATATTTCCAATTGAATCAAGGCTCATTGTGAAAAGGACTGTGTCGAGTCCAAGTCGAGCCGAGGCTATCGCGGCTTCGATTCCCGCGTGACCCGCGCCGATTACGGCGATTTGTGTTTTTAAGGATGTCATAAATTCTCCTGTGATTTATTGTTGAACACTTTAAATTGTGATTTGTCGAATAGTTAGAGAGTTAGTTTGCGAAAAAATAGAGTCGCTTTTTGAAAAAAGCTCCGCAAAAACCTTTTATAGCGGCTTCGCTCAGACGCCGTGTAGTTAGTTAGTGCGCTTGGGTTTCTACTGACTTTACGTAAATTTTCGATAATTCAAGAATGAATTATCGGTTTAGAAACTCCAATACCGCCCTTACGTACAAGTACGACGGTCGGCATTGTACTTTCAAAACCACGAAAATCACTCCTACGGAATGATTTTCTAAACTTTACTTACTTTATGCCATATAATAAAGTCTGTGCTAACAACAAAACAGTTAGTTGAGGTAGCAAATCATAGATTTTCGAAGCGCCTGTTAAAATGGCGAGAAAAACGTTATGTTCCGCGCGTTGTCATTCTGGAGCTGCCCTTGTGTCCGTACCGAGATTCTATCGGTCGCTTATGCTCCCTCCAGAATGACACAAGG
>JBGVNP010000188.1:0-6672 GCA_045125655.1 Eubacteriales bacterium
CAAACAAAACGGCTACAATACAACAAAAAAAACCCCAACCCGTAGGGGACGGCGTCCTCGACGTCCCGTTGCAAACATAAACTATCAGTACAAACAAAACGGCTACAATCTAACAAAAAAACACCCCCCAACCCGTAGGGGACGGCGTCCTCGACGTCCCGTTGCAAACATAAACTATCAGTACAAACAAAACGGCTACAATCTAACAAAAAAATATCCCCAAACCCGTAGGGACAGGCGTCCTCGACTGTCCGCTGTTAACATAAACTAACACACTGACAAATCAAAATTTGTACTCCGCGCAAGATCCTTCGAAGTTATGCCGTAAGGTATTACTTCTCTTGACGCGTGGTTTGATAGATGGCAAAGGTTCCGCGCGTCATCAGTATGAATGTCAGCCGAGATTCTATTGCGTCGCCACGGACACCGTAAGGTGTCATTCTGGAGCTGCCCTTGTGTCCCTTTGGAGATTCTATCGGTCACTCCGTTCCCTCCAGAATGACACAAGGGCGCGATAGAATCTCGTGGCGACTTACTTTGAAATGACTCTCCGTGTCCGGCTGAGCGACCGAAGAATCTTGCACAAACCTCCAATAAATCACCACAAGCAAAATAAGAGGGGTAGCAAAATGCTATGGCGGGACAAGCGAACTCCTTTTGCGCGAGCGTTTGAGGGTTGGGGATAATCAGCAAACGCAAAAGTGCAATTTGCTTTGCAAATTGACCGTTCGCGGTGCAATTTGAGGAAAAAACAAAGAGGGGAGTGAACTCCCCTCTTTGTTTTTTGGTCGAAGTGGCGGGACTCGAACTCGCGGCCTCCAGTACCCGAAACTGGCGCGCTACCACCTGCGCTACACCTCGTTATTCAACTCATTCAATATATCATAAATATGTTAAAAAGTCAAGTGAAAATACAAAAAATGCTAACTTTTTATTAAAAACTATTGACAAGTGGGGAACACTGTGCTACAATATACAAGTAAATTTAATATTCGGACTAAGAATAGTTAGAGGCGCGGTAACGATTAGCTTGTGCGTTGGTGCTCAAACACCGAGCGCGTGCAAGTAGGCAATACCGCCGAAGTGGTTCTGCTTTTGAGGGTAGGATTGCTGGGCAAGTGGGGAATACCTGCTTGACTGTCACATTTTTGTGGAGTGCTTGCTTTCGAATTGTTAAACCTTTTTTGCGGGTAATTACGGTCGGAGCACTTTGCTCCGACTATTTTATTTGCAAAAATATTTAGGTTTGAAAGGAAACAAACAAAATGAAAAGAAACGTAACACTTATCTCACTCCTTGCAGTTATCTGCATCCTCTTCACAACATTCACACTCGTATCTTGCACGTCTCCCGTTGATTCGTCCAGCGACCTCGAAACAATCAAGGCAAACGGAAAAATCGTTGTTGGTATGGAATGCGCTTACGCTCCCTATAACTGGACAACTACAACTCCCAGTGCGCACACAGTTCCGATTTCCAATAACCCCGGCGCTTATGCTGATGGCTACGATGTAGTTATTGCAAAGGCAATTGCTGATGGTCTTGGTGTTCAGCTTGAAATCAAAGCAATTGCTTGGGACGGTCTTATTCCCGCGCTTGAATCCGGCGAAATTGATATGATCATCGCAGGTATGTCTCCTACTGATGAAAGAAAGCTTTCCATTGACTTCACTGATACATATTTTGACTCTAATCTCGTTATGGTTGTTCGCAAGGACGGTGCATATACAGGTGCAACATCCATTCAGGATTTTTCAGGCGCAAACATCACAGGTCAGCTTAACACATTCCACTATGCTGTTATCGACCAGATTAACGGTGTAAACAAGACAACTGCTCTTAAGGACTTTACGGCTCTTATTATGGCACTTGACGGTGGCGACATTGACGGCTACGTTTGTGAAAAGCCCGGTGCAATTAGCGCAGTTTCATCCAACTCCGATTTTACATTTATCGAGTTTGCAGATGGCAACGGATTTGTTTGTGACCCTGCAGAATCCTCAATCTCCGTTGGTATCCGCAAGGGTTCCAACCTCACAAGCGAGATCAACAAGATTCTTTCATCCTTGGATTCTCAGAAGGAAGCCATGATGAATGCCGCTATCGCTCGTCAGCCCGCTGAAAATTAATTATATTAAATTTTAGGTAAAAAATGAGTTTATTTGATTGGATTGTTAAATTAGGAGGAGAGTATTGGCCACTCTTTTTGAACGGCACTAAAAATACTCTTATAATGTCCCTTACGGGTACAGCTATCGGCTTTTTGATAGGACTTATAATTGCAATTATTAGAACTATCCCAACTACCAAGAATACAAATCCCGCGCTCAAGGTGATTCATGCTGTAGTTAATTTCATTCTCAATGCCTACATTGAGATTATAAGAGGCACACCTATGATGGTGCAGGCACTTATCATTCATTATAGTATCTTTGTTCCAATGGGAATTAATAAAATCGGCAACGGTATTCTTTCGGCTATTGTTATAATCTCGTTCAATACGGGCGCGTATATGGCGGAGATTGTTCGCGGCGGTATTATTTCCATTGACAAAGGTCAGTTTGAGGGCGCGCACGCTATCGGTATGAATCATTTTCAAACAATGTGCCACGTAGTGCTTCCTCAGGTTGTAAAGAATATTTTGCCATCAATAGGCAATGAATTCGTTGTAAATATTAAGGATAGCTCGGTGCTCAATATTATAGCTATCACAGAGCTTCTCTTTGTTGCAAACCAGGCGGGTGGTACTTATGCAAAGCCCCTTCCTGCATATATAATTGCCGCGGCGATTTATTTTGTTCTTACATTCACGGTAACAAGACTTCTCCGTCTTGTAGAGAAGAAGCTCGCAGGCAGTGATTCTTATACGATTTGCGGTTCACAGTCGGATTCCAATGCGGAGATCCACGTTAAAAAGGAAGAGAAGGTGTTTAGATAATGGAAAACGTAATTACATTAAAAAACCTTAAAAAAAGCTTTTCCGGACGTGAAATTTTGAAGGGAATAGATCTTGAGATAAAGAAAAACGAGGTTATCTCCGTGATCGGTTCATCGGGATCGGGTAAGAGCACAATGCTTCGTTGCATCAATCTTTTAGAGGACGTTACAAGCGGTGACGTTTGCTTCTATGAAAAGAGCGTGCTCGGCGGAGATATAGACGTCAACGAATACCGTTCAAAAATCGTGATGGTGTTCCAGCAATTCAATCTTTTCAATAATATGACCGTGCTTGATAACTGCGTTCGTCCGCAGACGGTCGTGCTCAAGAGAAGCAAGGAAGAGGCGAAAGCAAACGCGATGAAATATCTTGCCAAGGTTGGCATGGCAGAATACATAAATGCCCGTCCTGCACAGCTTTCGGGCGGTATGAAGCAGAGAGTTGCGATTGCACGCGCGCTTTCTATGAATCCTGAGGTAATTCTCTTTGATGAGCCCACATCAGCTCTCGATCCCGAGATGGTTGGCGAGGTTCTCGACGTTATGCGCGAGCTTGCAAAGGAGGGACTCACTATGATAGTAGTAACTCATGAGATGGCATTTGCACGCGACGTAAGTGACCGAGTTATCTTTATAGACGAGGGTGTTATCTGCGAGCAGGGTGATCCCAAGGAATTTTTTGCAAATCCCAAAACGGATAGAGCAAAGGCGTTTTTGTCAAGATTTCTTAACTAAATTAAAAGAGGACACGTTGTGTCCTCTTTTTTTTGAATAATTTTGTGAATAATTGTATAAATTTGTTGATATTTATAATTTTTTGTGCTATAATGATGACAATAAACGATAGGAGGATATATTATGCAGGATTTTTTTGCACGTTTATTTAGCGAAAACAACTCGGATCTTAAAATCGGTCTTTTTGATGCTTGGCATTTTCTTTATTTATTCATCATTTTCGGCACCTGTACCCTTATGGTGATACTGTTTAAGAATAAGCCCTATGCGAGCAAAGAAAGGGTATTAAGACTCTTTGCCTATCTCACAATAGGACTTTACGTTGCGGATTTTATGATCATGCCGCTTTCGGATAGCTATAACGGAATCAGTACATATAAGCTTCCGTATAATATTTGTACGCTTATGGCGGTAATGGTTCCTTTTGCGCAGTTTAACGTCAAATTTAAGCCGATTAAAGAAACGGTAGTTATACTTTCCATTGCAGCATCACTTGCTTGGATGTGTTATCCCGGATCGGCACTTGGCGGACAACCGCCATTCAGTTATATTATCTTCCAAACCTTTATGTATCACGGAATGCTTTTCTGTTGGGCATTTTTAAATTTGGCGCTTGGTGTTGTAGAGCTCAATATTCGCAAAATATGGAAAGAAGGCATTGGCATTTTGTGCATGTTTGTGTGGGCTTGGTTTGGAAACACGGTGTATCCCGGAGAGCAAAACTGGTTCTTTATTGAAAGCAGCATTTTCCCATTTTTAAAGGACGAGCATATGCCGATGATAGTTATTTGTGCGGTATTTTTAATGTGTCTTTTAATTTATGGAGTATATTATGCCGTACGCGCCTTGATTTCCAAAAGAAAAGGGAATTGATATGAAAGAAAATAAACATGTTGAATATAAAAAAATAGTTGACGGTGCACGTGTAGCCGTGCTTTTGGTTCACGGGATTCTTAGCACACCAAATCATTTCCGTGACTTCATTTCCCTTATACCAAAGGAGTATTCCGTATATGCTATGGTCACTGAGGGTCATTGCGGAACGGTAAAGGATTTTTCTCATTCTTCTCTTGAGGGATGGGAGAGAAGTGTTCAAAATGCAGTTGATGAGCTGCTTGAAAATCACGATGAAATATATATGGTGGGATATTCCTTGGGAACGCTTCTGTCGATTGACCAAGCGATAAACAATCCTCGAATAACAAGACTATTTTTGCTTGCTGTACCGATAAAAGTCGGATTTAGACTTAGAATGATAGGCATAGCCGCACGTGTTTACAGAAACCGTATAAAGAATGATGATATTTATGCCTTGGCATGCCGAGAGACCTACGGTATAACGGACAGTAAAAATCTTTTTGAATATCTTGGTTGGATACCTCGCTTTTTTGATCTTTTTAAAAAGATCAAAAGAGTGCGAAAAAATCTTGATAAGCTCAAAACACCCACAGTGGCATATCAGTCCCTTGAAGATGAATTAGTGTCACCCAAATCCATAGATATTCTTAAAAGGAAATCCAAAATGAGAGTAGAGATTCTTGATGCTTCAAGTCATTTTTACTATGAGCCAAGCAATATGGAATACCTTAAGGAAGAATTTGTAAAATTTTTATCTTGATTTTATTACATTTGCAAAACTGAATATATTAAAAAACAAATAAAAAATATGCACCTCAAAAAGCTTTACACTTTTGGGGTGCATATTATTATTTTGATTATCTGATTTAATCAGTCATCATCTTGCTGGCTGCGTCTTTCAAAAGCAATCTCTGCTTCGCGCGCATTACCGATTTCTTCCTTTTGAGCAAGCTTTTTGCCGTTGAGAGTACGGTTGATAGCATGTATTTCGGAGCGAACGATGTCTATCTTTTCGATAAGCACCTCCAACTTTCGGTCAACGTCGGCACCGGTCTTTATCTTTTGGTATGCAACTCTGCCAAACTTCTCATAAAGGTCCTCAAGAAAAGCTTCTTTTCTTGCAAGTCTTACGTGAAGGGAAGCGGTGTCACTGAGATCACCTGTTTTGGAAACTGCCTTGCTGGCAACTTTCTTCACACTTCTGCGTATTTCTTTCCAATTTGCCATAATATATATCCTCCTTGAGAGTAAAATTCACTATATACAGTTATTATACTATTTTTTAATCAAAAAGTAAATAGTTTTGTTATATTTTTTTGTATTTTTGGCAAAATATCTTTAGAAAGGGAGTGATTTTGATGAATATGAGCAAGGAAACGTATAAAAAATATGCCGATGCACACGCACCGCGCTCGCCAATAATTAAAAATTGCCTCAATGCTTTTTTGATAGGGGGGCTAATCTGCGCCATAGGACAGGGATTTAATGACCTTTATCATATTGTATTTGGCATTTCAAGAGAGGATTCGGGATTGCTTGCATCCGTATCCCTTGTCTTTATTTCAGTGCTTTTAACTGCTCTAGGAGTATTTGATGAGATAGCCAAGGTTGCAGGCGCAGGAACGCTTGTGCCGATAACGGGATTTGCAAATGCCGTTGTCTCACCTGCAATAGATAGCAAAAGCGAGGGATTTATTTTGGGAGTTGGCGCAAAAATCTTTACAGTGGCAGGACCTGTTTTGCTCTACGGTATCCTCTCAGGCGCAATATACGGAGTGATATATTATTTTATTTCGATAATTTAAAAGCATTTTTAAATTTTGATTTGTTGCGCAGAAGTTAGTTGTAAAAAGATGTGGGGCTTTTTTGAAAAACCGCCCCACACCCCGAAAAACTTAATCGGTTGGTTTGAGCAGATATTACGTAAATTTTCGATAATTCAAAAATGAATTATCGGTTTAGAAAGCACGGTACATACTTACACGCAAGCGTGACGTATGCACCATACTTTCAAAACTACGAAAATCACTCCTACGGAGTAATTTTCTAAAATTTACTTACTATGTGCCATATAATAAAGTCTGTGCTAACAAAGAAATAGTTAGTTGAGGTAGCAAATCATAGATTTTCGAAGCGCCTGTT
>JBGVNP010000189.1:0-6683 GCA_045125655.1 Eubacteriales bacterium
TTTGCGAGTTGATTTTTGTTCAATTATAGCTATTAAATTTGTAATATGTCTATTGTTTTGCTTAAAAAAAGCACCGTCATTGTAGGGGACGGCGTCCTCGACGTCCCGTTTTTAAGTTAAACTATCTTTTTAAACTCACCACTAAATTCCAATTTACACAAAAACGGCAAGGACAAAGCCCTGCCGTAATTTTTATTTGTTGGACGATTTATTAACTCTTCTCACAAGATCAAGTCCAAGAAAAAATACTATTATACACACCGACACACCCGTCGCCAAATTCATTATCTTTATTTCCATATCAGTCATTCCTTCAAAGGAAACGAGCATCGAGCGTTGTAATGAAAAAATGGACACGAAAGCATCAGCAAATGAAATATTTCTCAGCGCCATCCATCGTTTGGACGTAATGCGCCTTGATTTTATCCAGTGGATAGCCGCAAGCGTTATTTTGGTAAATGAGTATATGGCTATTATGAGCATCACTATAAGATGAAATTCAGTTCCCCTGTCTTTAATAAAAGAAAGTATAACCGTTCCCGAAAGCGGCAAGGTCAATACCATCAGCATAATGCCCGCAAACAGCGCTCCCGAATCCGTTCTTTTATTTCGTAGCACGATATATCTTACTATACACAGAATGAGATAATAAATTCCAATGGTAAACATCCACCACGAACTGCTTAACATTCCCCAAACAATGTAATATAAGCTAAAGACAAGGTTGAATGCCATACTAAAAAACGGAATTCTAAGCTTTTTATCCATTAATATTTCTATCTCCCATAACGCAATCGGAAATGATTTCAATTATAACCTTAATATCCTCTTTGCAATCGCGGTCAAGCCACTCCATAACGACGGCAAAAATACCGCTCAAATAGAACTTTATCACAAACGGACGCCTATTTTGTGGCACCTTGAATTGCTCAAGGATGGGTTCAAATACAAGTCGAAACAGCGTGTCATAAACCTTTTCCATATTCATTGTGTCAAATCTCTTGATAGCGACCTAAAAAATCCTGCGATTATCTTTAACAAATGTCAAATATGGAGCAAGATACTCTTCAGTAATAAATATCATTTCCAAGCGATCCTTTTCTTCTATAGCATGGATCGCATCCTTTTTATTTGCGTTATAATAAGCAAAATGCTTATCAATAATATACTTGGTAGTTTCTTTCAAAAGATCATTTGTGTTTTCGTAATGCAGATAAAAGGTGGATCGATTAACACCTGCCGTATCACATATTTCCTTTATGGTGATGTATTCAAAATCCTTCTTTTCGAGCAATGATATCAGGGCTTCATCCATTTTGATGGCAGTATTAAAATATTTACTTTCATTCTTGTTCATCAAACAGCCCTCCTTTATTGTTTTTATAAATTATCTGCCCTCGCTGATTTCTCTTGCAAGCTCAACGATCTCGTATGCATATTTCTTTTTGCCGTTTTCAAGCAATTTCTTGTAAATGGGATAGTTGATGCTCATACAGGTAAATCCGATAACACCGATAACAATACCAATAGCCGTGAGCAAGGTCGTGCCACCGATAACCTGCATCGAAAGACTCATTCCAAGTCCTGCTACGAGAGAAGAAACGATGCCAAACGTATAAGCGAAAACGTTTGCGGGACGCTTTGCCTTAGCATCGAGCTTTTTAAGTGCATTGATTTTAGAGTTCTCCTTGGGAGCATACTCCTTTGCGATTGATTCTGCATAAATTTTGTCTGTATTCATTGTTTTATCTCCTTTTCATTTAGTGTCTTTATCATAACACCTATAAAAAAGAAATCAAACAACAAGTTTTTTCAAATTTGTTGATTTTTAAAATAAATGGCTATGTCACACTAAATGGTTGATTTTTTCATAAAAATATGCTATAATAAGCTATGTGTTAACTACATTAAAAACTGATCGGGACAGCAGTTTATCAGATCGTCCTGCTCTTCCGTTAGTTGCATAAACTTGAATTTGTCGATAGTAATCGATAGATTAACTATAGTAAAACGGAGAATTGGTTATGAAAAAAATTTGTTGCGTAAACGATATGCCTGGTGTGGGTAAAATTGCTTTGTCGGCTATGATACCGATCCTTTCAGCCAAAGGGATCGACGTGGCTTCCTTGCCAACTGCTTTGGTGTCCAATACACTTGATTTCGGTAAGTTTGATATCCTCGATACCACCGATTATATGGAAAAGACCGTCGATATTTGGCATGATCTTGGATTTAAATTTGATTGCATTGCCACGGGATTTATGGTAAACCCTAAACAAATTGACATTGTAGAGTGCCTAATCAATAATCAAGACACCGACAAGTTGTTGGTCGTTGTCGATCCGATTATGGGTGACGAAGGAAAGCTATATAATGGGATGACGGATAATAACGTGGCAATCATGAGAAAACTCAGCTCATACGCCGATATTTTGATTCCTAACTTTACCGAAGCATGCTTCCTGACAAACCATTTTTATAACGGAGATACTTTAAGTCATGGTGAAGCTGAAAATTTGATTGAACGAGTACGTCACCTTGGCAGTAAATCGGTTGTCATCACAAGTGCCTCCGTAGATGGTGAAAACTGCGTTATAGGATATGACCATACGAAGAATGAAAATTTCAAAATCGGATTTGAACTGATTGATGTTCGCTTTCCCGGAACGGGCGATATCTTTTCTGCAGTTCTCGTGAGCGATGTGCTGAATGGTGAATCTCTGTATGATGCTACCAAACACGCAATGGAAACGGTAAGAAACATTATTATAGATAATCTTGATAAAAAAGAAAAATTTTACGGTGTTGATATTGAACAATACATAAGCGAGGGTAAATTATGAAGATTAAAATCACCTTGGTAGAACAAAAAGGAACTTGTCCTTGCCACAGAGGACACAAAGTTGGAGATACTTTTGATTTTGACACAGAGAGAGGAAAACTGTGTCCAATGGCTGCACACGTTCTTTTTCCTATGATTGATATCTTACGCTATGGCGGAGAGTTAAAGAATAATGTTTTCTGTTGCCCCGATGTAGATACCATAAATGTGTTTAAGATTGAGAAAATAGATTAAACCACTAATCTACAAATTCCAATTTGATGGAGGATATCTTATGAATATGAAAAAGGCGTTTCAAGTAATTTGCTGTGCAGCTGGTGCGGGAATGATTGGTTTCTTTGCAAATCAATTAAATACTGTTGTGGGCTGTGTGTTCTTTACTCTTGGAATTGCTTTACTTGTTGGTTCAATCATTCTTGTATCGAAGCAAGATAAAGATGATAAGTAAATTCCAATTTGACGAGGTGTTTATTATGAAGAAACTTTTATTGATTATGGGAGATTTGGCAACAGGAAAATCTACTTTTGCAAATATACTATCTAAGAGATATGATACAAATGTATTTTTTAAAGATTCTATTAAAGAGGTACTGGGGGATACGATTGGCTTTTCAAATAGAGAAGAAAATAAGCAATTATCAAATGCAACAATGGAATTGATGATTTTTATATTTTCTGAGTTTGGAAAATTGAATAAAAATCTTATTTTAGAATCAAATTTTCATACTACAGAATTGGAAAGATTACATAAAATGGCATTTGTAAATAATTACGAGGTACTTACTATTGTTCTTCGTGGCGATGTTGAAATTTTATACAAAAGATATTTAAACAGAATGCATAATGAAAATAGACATCCCGTACATTTAAGTACAACATTAGATGTTTTTGATGATTTTAAAGGTTATACAGAATATTTAAGAACAGAGAAAATTCCTGGTAATACAATATTTATTAACGCAGATGATTTTTCATATCAAACGGATAAAGAAATTTTGAGCAAAATAGATGAATTTATGGGAAGATGCTAAATTCCAATATGTCGAGTAGAGGAGAGAAAATACTCTCCTCTACAAAAAGTGCTAAAAATCAGTCATATTAAGTGACAGAGCCAAATAAATTTGCAATATATTTTTAGCTTTTGGTAGTATTATTATATCAAAAAATCCATAAAAAATCAATTATTTTTTGCCCATAACGTTCTATCAAGCGCATTAAAACAGCGCGTCATCAGTAGGAATGCCAGCCGAAATTCTATCGGTCGCTCAGCCGGACACGGAGTGTCATTCTGGAGCTGCCCTTGTGTCCCTTCGGAGATTCTATCGGTCACTCCGTTTCCTCCAGAATGACACAAGGGCGCGATAGAATCTCGGCACAGTTTCCCTCCGGAATGACGACTAAAGTCGTCGGGCGCAACGATCGAAGGATCATCTATACTAAAAGCAGGTGCTTTTAGCACCTGCTTTTGTGTGTTATATCAACGAAATATTATACGGTGTTACCTGATAAACGTAGTAGTTGAGCCAGTTTGAATAGATGAGCGAGGTGGTTGAATACCAGTTCGGGTTGATCTCGGTCATCGTTTCGTCAACAAAATAGTTCTTCGGTGGCTCAATGGGCAATCCCTTCGCCACGTCACGAAGATATTCCGTTTTCAAGGTCTCCTTGCTGTATTCAAGGTGTCCCATAAAGTATATCTGCCTTCCGTCGCGCGAGCGCAAAATGGATGCTCCGACCTCGTCACTCCTTGCGAGCGTTACAAGATCGTCTATTTTTGCGATCTCCATCTCGCTTATCTCCGTGTGGCGCGAATGAGGAATATTTATATACTTATCCGTTCCCTTAAGCAACGGATCGTAGCGCATTACCTTTTCGTGAGGGAAAATGCCGAACACCTTTTTCGGTAGCTCGTTCTTCTGCAAACCGTAATAGTAATGGAGTGCCGCCTGCGCTCCCCAACAGATAAATATCGTGCTTTGAACGTTGGTGCGGGCAAAATCCATAATTTTAGTCAACTCATTCCAATATTTCACCTCTTCAAACGGAATTGTTTCAACAGGTGCGCCCGTGATTATCATTCCGTCAAAGCGGCGATCCTTTATCTCGTCAAAGGTCTTATAAAATTTATCAAGATGATGTTCGGGCGCGTGTGTTCCCACGTAGGACTGAGTTCCAACCAAGGTCACTCTTATCTGAAGCGGTGAGTTGGAAAGCATACGAATAAGCTGTGTTTCCGTTTCCACCTTGGTCGGCATAAGGTTGAGAATTGCTATCTCAATGGGACGGATGTCCTGACGTTCTGCGCGGATCTCGTTCATCACGAATATATTTTCAGCAGAAAGTGTTGAATAAGCAGGCATATCCTGCGGAATAATAATTGGCATTTTATATCTTCCTTAATAAAATCAGATTTGAGAAAGTGCGCCCTCAAGGTCGGCAATTATATCCTCAACGTTTTCAATACCAACCGAAAGACGAATGAGATTATCCGCAATTCCAATCGCCTCAAGGTCTGCCTTGGAGAGCTGACGGTGTGTTGTTGATGCAGGGTGAAGCACACAAGAACGAACGTCTGCAACATGTGTAACTATGGCTATCATCTTAAGACCTTCCATAACTACGGTAGCCGCATCCGAGCCACCCTTTACGCCAAAGCTGAGCATACCGCCCTGTCCGTTTGGCATATATTTTCTTGCAAGAGCGTGATAGGGGTCGCTTTCCAGTGAGCCGTATTTTACCCACTCAACCTTTTCGTGATTTGCAAGATACTCTGCAACCTTTTCGGCATTTCGAGAGTGTCTTTCCATACGGAGCGCAAGAGTTTCCATACCGAGATTGGTAAGGAACGCATTTTCGGGACTCATAATAGCACCGAGATCGCGCATCATCTGAACTCTGCACTTTGTGCCAAACGCCTTGCCACCGAGGGTGGAGTAAACAAGTCCGTGATAGCTTTCATCGGGAGTATTAAATTCGGGATAACGGTCGCTTGATGCAAAATCAAAATTACCGCCGTCAACAACCGCACCGCCAAGAGCTACCGCGTGTCCGTCAAGATACTTGGACGATGAATAAAGCACCACGTTAGCACCAAAATCAAGGGGCTTGCAAAGCACGGGGGTGACGAGAGTGTTGTCCACCATAAAGAGAATGCCGTGCTTTTTGGCAATTCCCGCAATCTTTTCAAAATCAAGCACTACGATTGTGGGATTTGCAACGGTTTCGGCAAAGATCACCTTGGTGTGCTCGTCAACGAGCTTTTCAATATTTTCAGCGGTGTCGTCCGCATCAAAAAATCTTGTTTCGATGCCGTATTTTTTAAGAGTCACGGAGAAAAGATTGTAAGTTCCACCGTAAACTGCGGATGTAGAAACGATATTGTCGCCCGCGTTGCATACGTTGAGAACGGCAAGAAGTGTTGCGCTCATTCCCGAAGCGCACGCGATAGCGCCTGTACCGCCGTCAAGGAGAGCAAGCTTGCCCTCAAATGCATCAAGAGTGGGGTTTCCTATTCTTGAGTAGAAAAACCCCTCACTCTTAAGATCGAAAAGGTCAGCCATGTCGCGCGCCTTTTCATAGTAAAACGTTGTGCTCTTGTTAACGGGACAAACTCTTGCCTCGCCACTCTTGGGAACGTATGCTCCCTGCACACATATAGTATCAAGCTTTCTATTTTTCATTGTGATACCTCTCTATATAAAAGATTAATTAACTAATAAAGAATTATAACACATATTTGTGTATATGTCAATAAATCGATTGTAAATAAATTGAGATTTATCGGTGAGTTTAAAAAGATAGTTTAACTTAAAAACGGGACGTCGAGGACGCCGTCCCCTAC
>JBGVNP010000190.1:0-1573 GCA_045125655.1 Eubacteriales bacterium
ATATTGTTACGACAGGCGCAGAGCACAAGCGCAAAATGGAGCATATGAAGCTCATCATATAAAAGAAAAAATCCCGATGCGAACACACCGAGACCAAAGACAACATAACGAGAGTTATGAACTATACAAGATTAACATAACGAGAGTTATGTGATATTAGGTATCAATAATTTATTTCGATACATAGAGATTATATCACAAAGTCGCTCATAAATCAATAGTTTTAACGAAATTTTTAGAGCTGACAACAAATTTTATTAAAAATTATATAAAAAATTGCGTGACGAAAACACCTTTCGTACATTTTTTTCAAAAAAAGTTGGCGAAAGGCTTTTTGTCGCGCTCTTTTTTGCTTGGCTTCAAAGCATTTTTGGGAAGCATTTTCACTTTTTGACCACATAACTCTCGTTATGTCGCTTTTATAGCATAAGGCGAATCCCCCCGTTCTTTACTGTCCCATTTTAAGTGAATCCTATGCAAATGGGACTTTTTTGAGCGAATGGTTGTAGTGTTCGCTTATGTGCTGTTCGGTGCAGATTTATTATTCGGTTAGTTGATGAATGGGAGGGGAGAACCGAAATGAAACGCGAAGCAGAAGTTAGGAACCAACTTATTGCCAATGCAATACACCTGATTGCCGTGGGTGGCTTCGAAAAAGCGACAACCAAGGAACTTACCCTGTGTGGCGGACACTTATCCGATCTCAAAATGAACGAGGTCTATATTTACCGTTTCTTCGGTGGTAAGGAAAAGCTATACGAATCTGCCTTTCGTCAGTTAGACACGGAGCTGTTTTATGCTTTCCGGAACGGAGTAGAGTCGATTGGCGGCTTTGAAGAGGATACGAAGGATCGTCTTTACGAGCTCTTTTCGATGGCTTGGAAATTTATCTTGGGCAATGAAGAACGTTGCCGGTGCTATGTCAGATATTACTATTCGATTTATTTCAAAGGTAATTCGCTTGAGGCACACAAAAAGCTCTTCAATGAAATGATTTCGGAAATGACACCGATTTTCAAGGAAGAGGCTGACGTTGCCGCTATCTTACATAGTGTTTTCACCGCAATGTTTGATTTTGCCATCCGCGTGTATAACGGCGAGCTTGAGGACAACGAAATAAACAGACCTCACGTGTTCAACGTCCTGTACTGCATGATGATGACGTATTTCAATGATTCGGTGAAAGCGTCTTGATTTGCAGAGGGGATAAGAATTGAAAAAACAAGAAGAAACTAAAAAAACGGAACAACAAACGGAAAACAAGGCAAAGGTCGTTTCAATGAGCATCAATACCTGTATTGCCTGCGGCAGAGAAATTCCCGAGGGAATGCTCGTCTGTATGGAGTGCGAGATCGGCAAGTCCCAAAAAAGATGTACGATATGTGATAGACCTATTGCGGAGAGTGAGCAGATCTGTTCAAATTGCAGAGCTGTGATATTCCGTTCAAAAAAATAAGGATTAAGATCCCGATTCATTTGCGATTTTAGGAGAGGAGGACAAGGATGCCTAAAAGCAATTTAATGCGAATCATCTTGATTGCCGGAAGCGTGCTGATCATCGTTGGCGTTTCAT
>JBGVNP010000191.1:0-10141 GCA_045125655.1 Eubacteriales bacterium
CAATTCGTTGTCCTATAACCTATATTTCAGTAGGACCAGAAAGAAACAGTATAATTATCAGAAAATAAAACAGGAAGGCAAAGGAGTTTTCTTACAATGACAAATATTTACGAATCACCATTATCAAGCAGATACGCATCAGAGTATATGAAGGAGTTGTTTTCTTCAGATACGCGATATAAAACTTGGCGTAAACTTTGGGTTGCCCTTGCAAAAGCAGAAAAAGAATTGGGTATACCGATTACCGATGAACAAATAAAAGAAATGCAAAATCATATTGACGATATTGATTATGAGTGTGTAAGCGAAAGAGAAAAGGAAGTTCGCCACGACGTGATGGCGCACGTCTATGCGTTTGGAAAAGTAGCACCGAGTGCAGCGGGTATTATTCATTTAGGTGCAACGAGCTGCTTTGTTACTGATAACGCCGATCTTATACTTTACCGTGATGCACTTACTTATATTCGAGGCGAACTTTTAAAAGTAATTGCTAATCTTTGTGATTTTGCCGAAAAGTATAAAGAAGTTCCAACGCTTGGTTATACGCATTATCAACCAGCTCAACTTGTAACGGTTGGGAAGAGAGCAACTCTTTGGTTACATGATTTTGTATCGGATATTGAAGAAATAGATTTTGTGTTGAGAAATATCAAATTTTTAGGTAGTCGAGGAACTACGGGAACAGAAGCAAGTTTCGTTGATTTGTTTAATGGTGATACGATAAAGATTGATGTGATGAATAAGAAAATTAGTAATGCATTTGGCTTTACTGAGTGCTTTGATGTGTGTGGACAAACTTATCCAAGAAAGGTTGATAGCAGAATATTAAATTGTTTGTCGTCTATTGCACAAAGCGCGTATCGTATGGCTAATGATATAAGACTTTTGCAACATGATAGGCAAATTGAGGAACCCTTTGAGAAAAACCAAATCGGATCATCGGCAATGGCATATAAGCGAAATCCTATGAGAAGCGAACGAATTTGTTCCCTTTCAAGATATTTGATAACGGACGCATTGAATGCGCATATTACGGCATCTACCCAGTGGTTAGAGAGAACGCTTGACGATTCCGCAAACCGTCGTTTAGCTTTACCTGAAGGCTTTTTATGTGCTGACGCAATTTTAAGACTATGCCACAACGTTACAGACGGAATTAGAGTTAATGAAAAAATTATTGAAAAAGTCGTAAAAGAATATATTCCGTTTATTGCAACCGAAAATCTCATGATGGAAGCGGTGAAACGCGGGGGTGATAGACAAAAAATTCACGAAATTATTCGCAAGTGTTCAATGGAGGCAACGACAAGAATGAAAGAAGGGGCGGAGTGTGATTTGCTTTCTAGACTTGCTAAAGAACAAGAAATCGGAATGGTAGAAAATGAACTTAAAGCATTGCTTAATCCTCAATTTTATATCGGTAGATGTATAGAGCAGGTTGAAGAATATATTAAAACAATCAAGCCTATATTGTATGGACTTGAAAGGAGTAAAGTGGAGATTGACTTATAAGGAGAAAAATCCGTGGCAAATCAAAAAGTTTTAATTTTAAATTTTGGTGGGCAATACGATGAACTTATCGCAAGACGGGTGCGGGAGTGTAACGTTTATTCGGAAGTTAAACCGCATACGGTAAGCATTCAAGCAATCAAAGAGTTTAATCCTATCGGAATCATTTTTACAGGTGGACCGCAGAGCGTGTACAAAGAAAACTCGCCGCATCCCGATGAAGCGATTTTCCGATTAGGAATTCCGATTTTAGGTATTTGTTACGGCTGTCAGCTTTTAGCGCATCATCTTGGTGGCAAAGTGGTGGAAGCGCAAAGCGATTCTTCTCGTGAATATGGTAAAACACTCACTTATTTTGACACGACGTGTTCCATATTCCAAGGCGTAAAAGAACGCAGTATAACGTGGATGAGCCATGGTGATTATATGGTGGAAGTGCCTCAAGGTTTTTCACTTGTTGCAAAATCCGATAAATGTCCTAACGTTGCTATTGCCGATGAAAAGAGAAAACTTTACGGCGTGCAGTTCCATCCCGAAGTAAACCATACCGAATACGGAAAAGCGATTATTAAGAATTTTCTTTACAAGGTTTGCGGTGCGGTCGGCGATTGGAATATGGAAAGTTATGCTCGTATTGCCATAGAGAATATTCGGAAAAAAGTCGGCAAGGATGAAGTCTTGCTTGCTCTTTCGGGGGGCGTAGATTCGTCTGTCTGTGCGGCGCTTTTTGCCGAAGCGGTTGGAAAACAGTTAACTTGCGTATTTGTTGATCACGGTTTGCTTCGTAAAAACGAAGGCGACGAAGTTGAAGAAGCGTTTAAGAAATGGGATATAAACCTAATCAGGGTGAATGTGGAAGAAAAATTTTTGACGGCGCTCAAAGGCGTAACCGAACCCGAAAGAAAACGCAAAATAATCGGCGAACAATTTATAAGAGTTTTTGAAGAACAAGGAAAGAAAATCGGAAGCGTTGATTATTTGGCGCAGGGTACTATTTATCCAGACGTAATAGAATCGGGCAAGGGAGAAGCAGAAACAATAAAAAGCCACCATAACGTAGGTGGACTTCCGGACTTTGTGGATTTTAAGGAAATAATAGAACCGTTAAAAATGCTCTTTAAAGACGAAGTGCGTGCGCTCGGTCGAGAGCTTGGTCTTCCCGAATATTTGGTAGAGCGTCAACCGTTCCCCGGTCCAGGTCTTGGAATACGGATTATTGGAGAGATAACCAAAGAAAAACTTGAACTATTGCGAGAGGCAGATTATATTTTCAGAGACGAAGTGGCGAAAGCAGGTATTGAAAAAAGCATGAATCAATATTTTGCTGCACTTACGAATATGCGTTCGGTCGGCGTTATGGGTGATGGTAGAAGTTATGATTATGCAATAGCTCTACGCTCGGTAACGACGGACGATTTTATGACGGCAGATTGGACGCGAATACCATACGATGTTCTTGATAAGGTGTCGAGCAGGATTGTCAATGAAGTAAAAGGAGTAAATAGAGTACTTTATGACATTACTTCAAAACCGCCTGCAACGGTGGAATTTGAGTAAAGGAAAAGGTGTATTATGACGAAGTATATATTTGTTACTGGAGGCGTTGTCTCTGGACTGGGAAAAGGTATAACGGCAGCGTCGCTTGGCAGACTTCTAAAAGCAAGAGGATTAAAAGTTGCCGCTCAAAAGTTAGACCCTTATATCAATGTGGATCCTGGTACGATGAGCCCCTATCAACACGGTGAGGTATACGTTACCGAAGACGGAGCGGAAACCGATTTGGACTTAGGACATTATGAGCGTTTTATAGACGAGGATTTGAATAAATACTCAAATTTGACTACGGGTAAGGTGTATTGGAACGTTTTGAATAAAGAGCGTCGGGGCGAATATTTAGGCTCTACCGTTCAGGTTATACCACACGTTACGAATGAAATAAAGGAATTCGTTTACCGTGTCGGAAAACAAACGGATGCCGACGTTGTTATAACCGAAATCGGAGGAACGATAGGCGATATAGAAAGTCAGCCTTTTTTGGAAGCGGTAAGACAAATATCTTTGGAGGTCGGAAGAGAAAACAGCTTGTTTATTCACGTTACGCTTGTTCCGTACATAAAAGGTTCCGACGAACACAAATCAAAACCTACGCAACACTCTGTCAAAGAATTACAGGGTATGGGTATAAATCCCAATATTATAGTACTCCGTGCAGACGAGCCACTCGAAAAAGAAATATTTAAAAAAATATCGCTTTTTTGTAACGTCAAACCAGATTGTGTTATCGAAAATTTAACTTTGTCTAACCTCTACGAAGCACCGCTCATGCTTGAAAATTCTAATTTTTCAAGCGTGGTATGCAGAGAATTGGGGCTTGAAACGAAAGAACCTGATTTGGCGGAGTGGACAAACCTGATTGAAAGAATTAAGAACAGGGCAAAAACCGTGACGATTGCGCTTGTAGGAAAGTATGTAAGACTCCACGACGCTTATCTTTCGGTCGCCGAAGCGTTAAGACATGCAGGCTACGAATACGGTGCACGTATCAACATAAAATGGGTTGATTCGGAAACGTTAAATCAAGAAAGTGTAAAAGAAGAGCTTAGCGAAGCGGATGGGATTATCGTTCCCGGTGGTTTTGGCGGTCGTGGAATAGAAGGAATGATTACGGCTGTAAAATATGCAAGAGAAAACGCTATTCCGTTTTTCGGGATATGCTTAGGGATGCAGATTGCCGTAATCGAATATGCAAGAAACGTTCTCGGTATCTTAGACGCAAATTCGGGCGAATTTGACGAGCTTTGTAAGAATAAGGTGATAGATTTTATGCCCGGACAAAGCGATGATATAGATAAAGGCGGAACGTTAAGGCTCGGCAGTTATCCCTGCAAAATAAAGAACGGAACGACGATGGAAAGATGTTACGGTAAAAGAGAAATATCCGAACGCCATCGTCACCGTTATGAATTTAATAACGAATACAGAGAAGCATTCGAAAAAGCAGGGTTGAAACTTTCCGGAACGTCGCCGGATGAAAGATTGGTTGAAACGGTGGAAATAACAGTGCGTCCGTTTTACGTCGGCGTACAGTTCCATCCGGAGTTTAAGAGCAGACCGAATAACGCACATCCGTTATTCAAAGGGTTTATAAAAGCGGCAATAGATAAAAAGGAGAATAATGGATAATGAGTATACACGAAGAATGCGGAGTGTTCGGTATTATTTCCCCACAACCCGAAAATGTTGCGAATATTGCTTATTACGGACTTTATGCACTTCAACACCGAGGACAAGAAAGCGCGGGAATCGTGGTCAACGACGACGGACTTTTTTATTCGCATAAAGATATAGGGCTTGTCAGTGAAGTATTTTCTAAAGAAAAGTTGGCTGCCTTTCCCATGGGAACAATGGCTGTGGGACACGTCAGATACGGTACCACGGGAGGAACAACGAGAAATAATTGTCAACCCATAGAAGTAAATCATCAAAAAGGGAAATTAGCACTTGCGCATAATGGGAATTTGAGCAACGCATTTGAACTTCGTGACGAATTAGAACTCTCGGGCGCAATATTTCATACTACGTCAGACACGGAAACGATTGCGTATATTGTAACCAAAGAGCGACTTAATGCGCCTTCTATCGAAACTGCCGTAAGTAGGGCAATGCAAAAATTGGAAGGAGCGTTTTCGCTCGTTTTAATGTCAGCGACAAAGCTTATTGCTGTGCGTGATCCGCACGGATTCAGACCGTTATGCTACGGAAAAACAGATGAGGGAAGTTACGTTGTCGCGTCTGAAAGTTGCGCCTTATCTGCCGTAGGAGCAGAATTTATAAGGGATCTGCAACCGGGTGAAATGCTTGTGTTCAATAACGAGGGGATAAAATCGTTTACCGATTATTGTGATACGAAAGAGAAGAAAACCTGTATTTTTGAGCACATTTATTTTGCCCGTCCCGATTCTATAATCGACGGTGTTTCGGTGCAAAGCGCAAGAATAACGGCGGGTAAAATTTTGGCACAAAAGTTTCCCGTAAATGCGGACGTTGTAATCGGCGTTCCCGATTCGGGACTTGACGCTGCACTCGGTTATTCGCAGGAATCGGGTAT
Source organism: Eubacteriales bacterium (assembly GCA_045125655.1). Lineage (GTDB taxonomy): Bacteria > Bacillota > Clostridia > Oscillospirales > CAG-272 > RGIG4608. The sequence continues at coordinate 5,618 of JBGVNP010000191.1, forward strand.
ACCATACGGAATAGGACTTATCAAGAATAAGTATATAGGCAGAACCTTTATATCGCCAGGGCAAAGTGACAGATTTGATAAAGTTCGGATAAAACTTTCGCCCGTTAATACGGCAGTAAAGGGGAAAAGGGTTATTTTGATTGACGATTCAATCGTTCGTGGAACGACGAGCGGCAGAATCGTAAAACTTCTGCGTGATGCAGGCGCAACCGAAATTCATATGCGTGTTTCCGCTCCGCCTTTTTTACATCCTTGCTATTACGGGACAGACATAGATTCCGAAGAACATCTTATTGCTTGTCATCATACGGTAGAGGCTATTGCCAAGATGATAGGCGTTGACAGTCTCGGCTATTTACCCAAAGAAAGTTTATCACAACTTATCGGTGGCAAAAATTTCTGTTCGGCTTGTTTTGACGGTCAATATCCGACTGAAATACCGAAAAATACTTGTAAAAATCGTTTTGAACAGAAATTGTCAGAGAGAAAGAAGTAAGCGAGGTTAACATGAAAAGACCGTATGACAGAAAACTGATTTTAGAGGATGGCACGGAATACTACGGATATGCGTTCGGCGATGGGGAAGATAAAGTAACGGAGATAGTATTCAATACTTCGCCAGTTGGATATCAAGAGATTTTATCCGATCCGTCGTATACGTATCAAACGGTAGTGATGAGCTATCCGCTCATAGGGAATTACGGAATTAATTCTGATGATTTTGAAACGCAAACACCCACAATAGGTGGATTTGCGGTAAGAGAATATAATGATTTTCCGTCGAATTGGAGAAGTGAAAAAACACTTTCTGAAGTAATGAAAGAGTATAAAATCCCCGGTATTTACGGAATCGATACGAGAAAGCTCGTGCGCTCCATTCGAGATTACGGAAGCAGACGCTGTTTGCTTACAGGAATGGAAACGACTGCGGAAGATGGCGTAAAAATCATAAGCCGTGCGCCGATTTTGACGGATGCGGTTGCAAAGGTGAGTAGAAAGAAAATAACGGAATATCCCGCAGACGGAGAAATAAAAATTGTTGCCATTGATTGCGGAATGAAACAAAATATAGTACGTTCCCTAAATAGGCGCGGCGTTTCGGTTACGGTCGTTCCTTTTGATACAAGCAGTGAAGCGATAGAGAGTTTGAAGCCTGACGGCATATTTATTTCCAACGGGCCCGGAGATCCAACGGATGCAGTTCCCGTAATCAACGCAATCAAAGATTTGAAGGGAAAATATCCGATTTTCGGCATCTGCTTAGGGCATCAGATTATATCGCTTGCATACGGTGCAAAAACGTATAAATTAAAATTCGGACACCGAGGCGGAAATCATCCAGTTAAAAACTTGGCAACGGGAAAGATAGAAATAACTTCGCAAAATCACTCTTATGCAGTCGAGGCGGGAAGTCTTAAAAATACGCCGCTTACGGTTACGCACGTAAACCTTTTAGACGGGACGATTGAAGGGATAGAATGCAAGAAAGATAAGATTTTTAGTGTTCAATATCATCCCGAAAGTGCCCCTGGACCACAGGACAGTAGCTATCTTTTCGATAAGTTTATCAATATCATCAAGGAGAACAAAAATGCCTAAAAGAAACGACGTTAAAAAGATACTTGTCATTGGCTCGGGACCAATCATTATCGGTCAGGCAGCGGAATTCGATTATGCGGGTACGCAAGCCTGTCTTGCTCTTAAAGAAGAGGGATATGAAGTTATTCTTTGTAATTCCAACCCTGCAACGATAATGACAGATACGACAATTGCGGATAAGGTTTATATGGAGCCCTTAACGCTTGAATATATTGCAAAAATCGTAAGATACGAACGCCCTGACGCAATCTTGCCGGGGATAGGTGGTCAAACGGGTTTGAATTTGGCAATGCAACTTGAAAAGAAAGGCGTTCTTAAAGAGTGTAGATGCGAACTTTTAGGTACGAAAAGCGAAAGTATTGAAAGAGCGGAAGATAGAGAACTCTTTAAGAAACTCTGTGAAGACTTAGGAGAACCCGTTTTGCCTTCCGAAATCGCTAACACGATAGAAGAAGGATTACAAATAGCAAAGCAAATCGGTTATCCCGTTGTTTTACGTCCTGCGTTTACGTTAGGCGGGACGGGTGGTGGTTTTGCTGATGATGAAGAGGAGTGCGCTGAAATTCTAAAAAACGCCCTTACGTTGTCTCCCGTGCATCAGGTGCTTGTTGAAAAGAGTATAAAAGGCTTTAAGGAAATAGAGTACGAGGTAATGCGTGACGCAAACGATACGGCGATTACCGTTTGTAACATGGAAAATCTCGATCCTGTCGGGATACATACGGGTGATTCTATTGTAGTTTGTCCGTCGCAAACGTTGACGAATAAAGAGTATCACATGTTGCGAGATAGCGCATTAAAAATTATAAGGGAACTTAAAATTGAAGGCGGTTGTAACGTTCAGTTTGCGCTTGATTCAAAATCTTTTCAGTATTATTTAATAGAAGTCAATCCCAGAGTATCCCGCTCGTCCGCACTTGCAAGCAAAGCAAGTGGATATCCTATTGCAAGAGTATCTGCAAAAGTTGCAGTCGGAATGCGTTTGGAAGAAATAACGCTTGCAAATACTTCGGCTGCGTTTGAACCCGCGCTCGACTACGTTGTCACTAAAATGCCGAGGTTTCCTTTCGATAAGTTTACCGATGCAAATAACGAACTCGGCACGCAAATGAAAGCAACGGGCGAAACGATGAGTGTGGGTAGAACTTTTGAAGAGAGCTTATTGAAAGGAATACGTTCACTTGAAATCGGTGTTTACCATTTGTATATGAGTAAGTTCGACGGCGTGGCAACGAAAGACTTGCTTGATTATATTAAGCACGGCACAGACGATAGAATTTACGCCATTGCCGAACTTTTAAGAAGAAACGTATCGCTTGAAGAGATAGGAGAAAAAACGCAGATTGACAATTTCTTTTTGCGCAAATTAAGAAACGTAATTGACGAAGAAAGAGAGATAAAAAACAATCCCTTAGATATTGAAACGCTATTCGACGCCAAAAAGACAGGCTTTTCAGATAAAGAAATAGCAAAACTTTGGAAAAAGACAGAAACTGAAGTATTCAATTTGAGAAAGCGTGAAAATATTTTCCCTGTCTACAAAATGATAGACACTTGCTCGTCGGAATTTAACAGTTACGTTCCGTATTTTTATTCAACGTACGAAGAAGAAAACGAATCTATCGTATCCAATAAGAAAAAAATACTTGTATTAGGCAGTGGTCCTATCCGTATAGGACAAGGGGTAGAGTTTGATTATTCTACAGTCCATGCAGTAAAAACCATTAAAGCGGCAGGATATGAGGCGATAATTATCAATAATAATCCCGAAACGGTTTCCACCGATTACACGACAAGCGACAAACTGTACTTTGAACCCTTAACGCCCGAAGACGTTATGAACGTAATAGCCCTTGAAAAACCCGAAGGCGTAATTGCCTCTCTCGGCGGGCAAACGGCGATAAATCTTGCGGAGCCGTTACGAGAAAGGGGTGTTAAGATAATCGGCACAGATTGCAACGCTATCGAAAAAGCAGAAAACAGGGATGCGTTTGAAAAATTGCTTAAAGAACTTAATATTCCGCAGCCTAAAGGCTATGCTGTTACAAATATAGAAGACGGCATAAAAGCGGCAAAAGAAATCGGATATCCCGTTCTTGTTCGTCCATCTTTCGTTTTGGGTGGTAGAGCAATGCAAATAGTCGCAAAAGAGCAAGCACTTCGTCATTACTTAAAAACTGCGGTAGAAATTGATGAAGACAAACCCGTTTTGGTGGATAAATATATCCGTGGAAAAGAAGTAGAAGTTGATGCGGTTTGTGACGGAAAAACCGTGTTCGTTCCTGGAATAATGGAACTTGTCGAACGCACGGGTGTGCATTCCGGCGACAGCATAAGCGTATATCCTACTTTCAGTATTTCTGACAAGGTAAAAAAGACGATTCTTGAATATACGGAAAAACTTGGGCTTGGTATCGGTATAATTGGTCTTTTCAATATTCAATTTATCGTTGATGAAAAAGAAGACGTTTATATTATCGAAGTCAACCCTCGCTCATCGAGAACGGTTCCGTTCTTGTCCAAAGCAACGGGGTATAGCTTGGCTGATATTGCTACGCTCGTTATACTTGGAAAATCGTTGCAAGAACAAGGTATCACCGAGATTTATCCAAAAGAAAAAGAGCGCTGGTACGTAAAAGCACCTGCATTTTCATTCTCTAAACTAAAAGGAATGGACTCGTATCTTTCGCCCGAAATGAAATCTACGGGAGAAGCGATAGGCTATGATAAAAAATTGCATAGAGCGATGTATAAGGCTTTTATAGCGTCGGGGGTTCATATGCAAAATTATGGAACTGCGGTTGTAACGCTTGCCGACGAAGATAAAGAAGAGGCGCTTCCACTCGTTAAACGCTTTTATGATATGGGCTTTAATATTGAAGCTACAATCGGCACGGCTAACTTTTTGAAAGAACACGGAATCAG
>JBGVNP010000192.1:0-4652 GCA_045125655.1 Eubacteriales bacterium
ATTTGAAGTACAAACTTAATGGCTACAACTCAACAAAAACTACCCACAAACTCCGTAGGGGAGGATACCATCCTCCCGTTACAAATTAAAATTACCGCAAAAACACGGGAGGCTAATAGCCTCCCCTACAAGTTTGTGCTATCAAACTGCTCGACAAATCAAAATTTGAGTTATCTTCAATTATCTCTCGAACATTTTTCTGCATCTATAGCAAGAACGAGCATAAGAGCATATATTGCATCCTCGGGATTCATTACATCAATGACGTAGGTGTCGGTAAAATTCAAAACCTCTTTTGTGATAGATGCAATCTGAATCCCTGTACCATTAAAAATACCGTAATCCCACTCGATCCAGTTGCCCTCAACAGTCCAGCCCTTGTAATCTATATTGTATTTGGGTGTAAAAGAAAATTCTCGACAAATACTTCCTATGCACAAGTCGCCAATATACATATTAAATTTGGGTAAAAATGTAAATATCTCTTGCTTTATGTGTCCTACCTCTCTTCCGCTTGCATCATAGATACGCAGAAGATGTCCCAATGCGAGTTCTCCTTCAACGGTATACATAACTTTACCCGTTGTATCGTAGATATCGTAGCTGTCAAACCACGAAAATAATCTTTGTTTAAAAAGTAATTTCATACCTTCTCCTAAAAACTTTGAGTAAAGGGAGCTTAAACCAAGCTCCCTTAATTTTGTTATTATTTTTCAACAGGTGTTACAACGGGCTTGCCGTCGGCATCGAGAAGGACTGTGAGTCCGCCCGAATATCCTCCGGAGCGCCAAAGATAGTTCACGCCCGTTTTCTTATCGACCCAAATTTCAAAGCCGCTTCCGAAAGCGCCCTCCGAATAGGTCTTTATAAATCTTTCGTACTTTTCTTCTTTAGCCATTATTTTTCTAAATTAGTCGCAGCAAACGTCACTCTTTTTGGGAGCTACGGGCTTTTTAGCCGCGGGTGTGTCATCACCAAGACCTGTTGTTTCTGTGAAGATGGAATTCTTCTTTACCATCTCAACTGTATCAGTGGGAACAATGAGCTTGGAAGCAGTACCGTTAGCCATTTCGACGAGTGCTTCATATCTCTTAAGCTCGATAACCTCAGGTGTGGGACAAGCCGCCATAATAGCGCGGAGACCGTCCGCCTCTGCCTGCTTCTGAAGAAGAACGGCTTTAGCTTCACCCTCTGCACGAGCAATGCGAGCATCTCTTTCACCCTCTGCGGCAAGTACCATCGCCTGCTTGTCACCCTCTGCGCGAGTGATAACCGCCTGCTTGTGACCCTCTGCCTCAAGCAAGGTTTCGCGGCGAGCACGCTCTGCCTTCATCTGCTTTTCCATGGACTCACGGATATCAGCGGAAGGAGTGATGTTACGAATTTCAACACGGGTTACTCTGATACCCCATTCATCCGTAGCGGCGTCAAGGGACTGTGTCATCTTGGCGTTGATGCTGTCACGGGACGTAAGGGATTCGTCGAGAGTAAGCTCACCAACGATGTTACGAAGAGTTGTTGTTGTGAGGTTTGCAAGTGCCTCAACGGGATTAGCCGCACCGTAAGCGTAGAGCTTGGGCTCAAACGTCTTGTGATAAACCACTGCGTCAATGGTAAGGGGTACGTTATCACTTGTGATAACGGACTGAGGGGGTGTGTCAAGCACCTTTTCCTTTGTGGTTGCGCGTGCAACTACTCTGTCAATACCGAAAGGAAGAAGGAAGTGAAGACCTGCTTCCCAGACGGAGTGGAATTTACCAAGACGCTCAACAACGTAGCTCTCGGTGTGGGGAACGACCTTGATACATGAAATAACAAGTCCAAGTAATACTACAATAGCAATTAAAGCTGGCATAATTTTTTCTCCTTTTTTTCTATAGCTTTATGTAAACGATATTAATCGCATTACACCTTAAATTGATTTTACCATACTTTTTATACGGTGTCAATATTTTTCAAAAAAGCGCGATATCTTTGCTTTGTGTTTTTATTATACACTATGCAAAAGCAAAAGAAAATAGTAAAAAATGCAAAATAAGGGGTGCTATTTTGGCAACAAGTGCAAAATTTTGCAAAACCATTGCTTTTTTTATGATTTTTTTGTTGAATTTTTTCGATTTATTTTATTGACAAGTATAAAATATTGTGTTATAATCTCAACAATGTGAAAAGAAAGGCGGACTTTGACGGTGATGAAACTCGGTACTAAAGCAAAAAATTTCGGTGCCGTGGTGTCCTATTCCAATCTTATCTTTTCATTTAATATTTGATTTTTAAGCTGACGAATTTTCGTCAGCTTTTTTTATGGTACGCACGTTGTTAGCACAAACCAAACGATTAAAAAAGTTTTTTGGTTACTTTTTCCTTTTCGATTTTGCGTTAGCAAATGGCTGCCGTGAGGCAGACAAGAAAAGAGGTAACCGCCCGCCGCGTAGGCGATACGCCATTTCTTTTTTGCCAAGCTTTTCCTTTTCGATTTTGCGTCAGCAAATGGCTGCCGTAAGGCAGACAAGAAAAGAGGTGGCTATACTGCCAAAGAAAAAAGTGTTAAAAAAGGCAAACTATCTTTTGATACCAAGAATTTTTAGCCGCTTTTCTTTGCCAAAAAAGGCACAAAGAAAAGCTAACAAAAGAAATGCCGTGTTACAGGGCTACGCGCCCGGTAGCCGGGCCACTGCGCGTGGAGCGCCACTTTTGAAAAAGTGGACAAAACAATCGCGCAATGTGAGTGCGAACACAGTGCGCGACAATTAAGTATAATAAGCACTCCGTGCGATTATAAATAAAATTTCAATTTCAGGAGGAAGATCTACAATGAAACTCATCTACAACATTGAAACAAAGCCGAAAGAAATGGGTTATCTCAAAACGGTTTTGTTCGCACTTCAACAGTTGCTCGCAATTATGGCGGCAACAATAGCGGTTCCCGCTATCATCAATCAAGGCGCAGGCGCTAATATGTCAGCATCCGCGGCACTTTTCGGCGCAGGCGTTGGAACGATCGTTTATCTCGCGTTCACTAAACTCAAAAGCCCCGTGTTCCTCGGTTCATCCTTTGCCTTCATCGGCTCAATGCTCGCCGCATTCGCAGGCGGCGTATCAATGAGCGTTGGATACCTCGGTCTTATACTCGGCGCAATATTCGCGGGTCTTGTTTATGTAATTCTTGCAGTAGTAGTTAAATTTGTTGGTGTAAATTGGATTAACAAGCTCATGCCCGCAGTGGTAATCGGTCCTACGGTTGCCATCATCGGTCTTTCGCTCGCAGGAAATGCGATCGGCGATCTTACAAAGGGCTCCGTGCTTGCTTTTGATCCCGCAGTTCTTAATTTTGTACCCACCGCTTCTCCATACGTGGCTCTTGTCTGCGGTCTTGTAACACTTTTCACAACCATCCTTTGCTCAATATATGGCAAAAAGACAGTTAAAATGATTCCCTTTATTCTCGGTATTCTTGCGGGATATGCCGTAGCAACAGTATTTACGGTTATCGGTACACTTACGGATAACGCTTCTCTCCTTGTAATCGACTTTGCAAAGTTTGAAAATATTCAGTGGATCCCCGAATTTGCTTTTCTTAAGGCGTTCGACGGCGAAATGAAGTTTGGTGATCTCGGCTCGCTCGGTGCATATATCGGAACGATAGCAGTAGCTTATATTCCCGTTGCGTTTGTAGTGTTCGCGGAGCATATCGCCGACCATAAGAATCTTTCCACAATCATCGAGCACGACCTTCTCGAAGAGCCCGGTCTTCACAGAACACTCCTCGGTGACGGTGTTGGCTCCATCGCGGGCGCGATCTTTGGCGGATGCCCCAACACAACCTACGGCGAAAGCGTTGGATGTGTTGCAATTTCGGGTAATGCTTCCACTTGGACGATTCTTGTAACGGCAATTATGGCAATCGCGATCAGCTTCTTCGGTCCATTTGCGACCTTCCTTTCAACGATTCCCTCATGCGTAATGGGCGGAATTTGTGTTGCCCTCTACGGCTTCATCGCAGTCAGCGGTCTTAAGATGATCCAGAAGGTTGACCTCAACGATAATAGAAATCTCTTTGTGGTTTCAGTTATTCTCATTGCAGGTATCGGCGGACTTACACTCACATTTGGTAAGATAACGATCACAAGCATCGCTTGCGCGCTCATTCTCGGTATCATTACAAATACACTTGTAAATCTTAAGAAAGAAAATTGATCAATAACCTGAAATTTATATATCCCTCACAGCTTTTGTGAGGGATTTTGTTTTTGTAATTCAAATTTTGATTTTTCGAGCTGTTTAAAAAGTTAGTTTAAGAAAAGAGGATGCCACTTTTTGAGAAAAGTGGCGCAAAAACCTTTTAATCGGCTTCGCGCAAAAGCCATACACGCGCGTCCGTCGCTTTGCTCCGAGATCCTTCAGTCGTTGCGCCCGACGACTTTAGTCGTCATTCTCGAGCGTAGCGAAGAATCTTGGGCGCAACTCCTTCGAGGATGACGCGCGTGGTTTGTGCTTATTTGACAAGACTCCGCGCAAATCGTTCCGCGCGAGATTCTATCGCGCCCTTGTGTCATTCTGGAGGGAGCATAAGCGACCGATAGAATCTCGGTACGGACACAAGGGCAGCTCCAGAATGACAACGCGCGGAACATAACGTTTTTCTCGCCATT
>JBGVNP010000193.1:0-5188 GCA_045125655.1 Eubacteriales bacterium
GGTATTGGAGTTTCTAAACCGATAATTCATTTTTGAATTATCGAAAATTTACGTAAAATCTGCTCAAACCAACCGATTAAGTTTTTCGGGGTGTGGGGCGGTTTTTCAAAAAAGCCCCACATCTTTTTACAACTAACTCCCCGACAAATCAAAATTTAAACTGTAATTAAAGCATATTTTAACAAGGAAACAAAAAATGGCAGACATTTTTGAATTATTTAAGAAGATTTCAAGTGAAAATACTGCATCACGCGAGCCGATCTCACATATAGTTGTGGGACTTGGCAACCCTGGGGCGCAATATCTTCACACAAGGCATAATGCCGGATTTCTTGCAATAGACTATATTTGTAACAAGTACGGCGCTCGCGTAAATAAGAGCGCTCACAAGGGACTTGTGGGTGAGGCAACAATCGCGGGTAAGCGAGTTCTTCTCGTCAAGCCGCAGACCTTTATGAATCTTTCGGGCGAATGTGTCCGAGCTGTTCTTGACTTTTACAAGATAAGCGCGGACAATCTCATAGTCATTTATGACGATATTTCGCTTGACGTGGGTCGCCTTCGTGTCCGTCGCGACGGAAGTGCAGGTGGACATAACGGAATAAAGAGCATTCTTGAGCATCTTGGCACAAAGACCTTTCCGAGAATTAAGATCGGTGTGGGTCAAAAGCCGCATCCCGATTACGATCTTGCATCGTGGGTGCTCTCGGAATTTTCAAATGACGACCTTAAGAATCTTGAAGGAACATTCCCCACAGTATGTGAGGGACTTGAAAAGATACTTTCTGCAAGCATCGACGATGCTATGCAGGTTTGCAATAAGAAGGTACTATGAGCTTTATAACTAATGCAATTCGGCTTGATAGTGAATATAGGCAGCTCCTTGATACTGTTAAAAAGGAGTTTTCGGCTCACAAGCCGTATCCCATCGCCATCAGCGGACTTTCGGACGGAGCAAGTGATGCTTGTATCGTTTCTCTTGTGGAGGATACGAGCCGCGAGAGACGGGGAATGCCCCTCTTTATCATTTGCCCCGAGGAAAAGGAATGCTTGCGACTGCAGAAAATGCTCGTTCAGCACGGCATTCGCGCATCCTTTTACCTAAACCGAGATTTAAATTTTTATAATATTACCGCCTCCCATGAGTATGAGCATGAGAGGCTTAAAGTGTTGTTTGAGATAAAAAATCGCGAGCTTGATGCAGTTCTCACCACACCCGATGCGGCGCTTTCTTATACTATGCCTTTGCAAAAGCTCAAGGATAATCTTATAAGGATTGATTCAAGCACAGTTCTTGAGCCGCAGGAGCTTTGCCGACGCCTTACGCTTTCGGGCTATATACGTGTTGATATGATAGACGGCGCAGGACAGTTCGCGCACCGCGGCGGAATAGTCGATATTTATCCCGCGGGGGGGTATTATATTGATGCTGACGGCGAGCGCGTACGCGAGGATCTTCCCGTGCGAATTGAATTTTTTGGCGACGAGATAGACCGAATGGGGCTTTTCTCGGTCGAAACCCAAAGAATGCAGGAGAGTATTGAATGTATTGAAATTCCGCCTGCACGTGAAATTCTGCCCACTGCCGAGGATATTGCAAGACTCCGCGAGGCAATCAGTACACAGCTCAAGGCGACTAAAAATCCCGATGCATTTGTTGAGCTTAGCGGTGAGTTGACGTCCATTGACGGACTCAACGGAGAGAGCGGTAGCTTAAAATTCATTGATAAATATATTACGCTCATCTATCCCGAAAGATGCTCGCTCTTTGATTATATTGAGGAGCGCACCTGCGTTGCGGTGAAGGGTACTAATGCCATAGCCGAGCGACTTCGTGGCGCACAGTGGCACGAAAACCAAGTGATAGAGGAGCTTATTGAGGGCGGTACGATCGCACCCAAATATACCGATTATTCAAAGCCGCACTCAAGCTATGAGCTTTTCTGCGACAGAAACGTGACACTTCACACCGACTCGATAACCCAAGGACTTTCGGGCAAGAATACAAGCGGAATATTCCATTTTAGAAGCAAACAGACCGTTTCCTATGACGAAAAGACCGACCTTCTTGTTGAGGACATCGAGCAATACCTTGCAAGCAATTTTGCCGTAGCCGTTCTGTGCGAAAACGAGGTGTTTGCCAAAAATATCTGCGGACTTCTTTCTGAAAAGAAGATTTCTGCAAGCATCGAGCCGGATGAGGTGGCTTACGGAGAAGTGGGCATATATTGGAAAAAGCAGTTTATCGGATATGAGCTTACAAGTGCGCGCTTTTGCGTTTTGTCAACCGATAAAGAGGGAAGAAACGGCGGCATCAACTCCGTTTCACGCTCCATGCGCCGCAAAAAGAGAAAGAGCAATACGCAGGAGATATTCTCCTATAACGATCTTGAAGTCGGCGATCTCGTTGTTCATGAGGCATACGGTATAGGACGTTATGCGGGCATTGAAAATCTTATTCAAGACGGTGTTGGACACGATTATATCACCATTCAGTATGCAGGCAGTGATAAACTCTTTTTGCCCGTTGAAAAGCTCGATATGGTGTCCAAATATATCGGCGCGCACTCCGATGATGGTCTTATCAAGCTCTCACGCTTTGGCGGAGCGGAGTGGGGAAAGACTAAGGCAAAGGCAAAGGCGTCCGTAAAGGAAATGGCAAAGGAGCTTATTGAGCTTTATGCTCGCAGAATGAGGACTACGGGCTTTGCTTTCCCACGCGACGATGATTTCCAAGCCGATTTTGAGGCGGCATTTGAATATGATGAAACCGATGCGCAGATAGAGGCGATAAACGACATCAAGGGCGATATGATGCAATCAATGCCGATGGATAGACTCCTCTGCGGTGACGTTGGATTTGGAAAAACGGAAGTTGCATTCCGTGCCGCTTATAAGGCGGTGCTCGGCGGCAAGCAGGTGGCGATACTTGTTCCAACAACGATACTTGCGCTCCAGCACTACCAGACTGCGCTCTCGCGCTTCCGCGCGTTCGGTGTAAACGTGGATATGATTTCCCGATTCAAAACTGCCAAGCAGCAGAGTGTTACAAAAAGAAAATTAAAGAGGGGCGAGATCGATATTCTTATCGGCACTCACCGCCTCATTTCAAACGATATTGAATTTAAGGATCTCGGACTTCTCATCGTTGACGAGGAGCAGCGCTTTGGCGTGGCGCAAAAGGAGAAGCTGAAGAAGCTGGCAGGCAATATTGACGTGCTCTCTCTTTCTGCAACTCCCATTCCGAGAACTCTCAATATGGCTATGGGCGGACTCCGCGATATTTCAGTGCTTGACGAAGCGCCGATAGATAGAATCCCGATCCAGACCTACGTTCTTGAGCAGGATGATCTCATCGTCAACGAGGCGATAAGAAAGGAATTGCGCCGAGGCGGTCAGGTATTCTATATGCACAATTTTGTGGATAGTATATATGCCGTTGGTGCGAGATTGCAAAAGGCGTTTCCCGATGCCAAAATAACCGTGGCTCACGGAAAAATGGAAAAGGAAGAGCTTGAGGAGATATGGGGCGAGATGCTCAAGGGCGAGATAGATATTCTCGTTAGCACGACCATTATCGAAACGGGAATTGATATTCCCAATGCAAACACCCTTATAGTTGATAACGCGCACCGCCTTGGACTCTCACAGCTCCATCAGATAAGAGGGCGTGTTGGACGCTCAAGCCGTCGTGCCTATGCGTATTTCACCTATCCAAAGGATATGGCGCTCACCGAGATCGCACAAAAGCGTCTTGAGGCGATAAGGGAATATGCAGAATTTGGTGCGGGCTTTAAGATCGCTATGCGCGACCTTGAGCTTCGCGGCGCGGGTAATATGCTCGGCGCTCAACAACACGGACACCTCGATGCCGTTGGATACGATCTCTATATCAAGCTGCTTAACGAGGCAGTGCTTGAGGAGAGGGGAGAGAAGGTTGAAGCAAAGCCCGATTGTGTGGTTACGCTCAACTATAATGCCTTCATTCCCGAAAAATACGTTTCCTTCGCGGCGCAGAGAATCGGACTTTATAAGCGCATAGCACTTATAGATAATAACTACGATAGACTTGATATACTTGATGAGATGATCGACCGATACGGCGACGTTCCAAAGCCGGTTGAAAATCTTCTTATGATCGCGCTCATCCGTGCGAACGCATTGAAATGTAAGATAACCTCAATTGTCCAAGAGGGAACTGAATTTAGAATAATTCCGATGCATATCGACATTGATATTTGGAGCGAGGTTGAGGATAGCTTTGACGGTAAGATGAAGATAGTTCTTTCCTCAAAGCCGTATATCAGCATTCGTCCGAATAGGAGCGCAGATGCACTGAAATCTCTCAACCGCGTGCTTGAAAAGTATATTGAGATAGCGTCAAAGCAATAATAAAAATCACCCACATAGCGTTGATTTTATCAATATCTACGCTTCGTGGGTGTTTATTTTTAAATTTATCATATATAATTTGTTTGAAAGGAGGAAATAGAATGGATCAAATCAGAATCGGCAAATTTATTGCCAATGCAAGAAAAGAGAAGGGTATGACTCAAAGAGAGCTTGCTGACACCTTGCTTATAAGCGATAAGACAATTTCTAAATGGGAGTGTGGCAAGGGCTTGCCCGAGGTATCTCTAATGCTTCCTTTGTGTGAAGCTTTAGATATAAGTGTTAATGACCTCTTGAGCGGAGAGAGAATATCCGATATCGATTATAAAAAGAAAGCAGAGGAAAATATGATGAATTTAATGAAGGAAAATCAAGAAAACAAAAAGAAAGAAGCCATCTCCATAATTTGCGCTGTGATTACAATAATAGCAGTTTGCTCACTCGTGTTTATTTCCGCATATATCGAAATGCACGCCGCTATAAGAGTTGCGCTTATTGTGCTTGCGATAGTTACAGCAGCTTTGGGAATAGGTGTGGCAAGCATACTTGAAAACGAGGCAAGTTATTTTGTTTGCCCCCACTGCCACGCAGAGTTCAAAGCCTCAATTAAGGATTATGTCAATGGTTATCATACCTTCACAAAGAGATACCTGAAATGCCCCGAATGCGGCAAATCAAGTATGTGTAAGCATAAAATTGTAAGAAAATAATCTTTTAATTAACGATAAATTGGGATTTATCGGGGAGTTTAAAAAGTTAGTTTAACTTAAAAACGGGACGTCGAGGACGCCGTCCC
>JBGVNP010000194.1:0-6751 GCA_045125655.1 Eubacteriales bacterium
TGGCGAGAAAAACGTTATGTTCCGCGCGTTGTCATTCTGGAGCTGCCCTTGTGTCCGTACCGAGATTCTATCGGTCGCTTATGCTCCCTCCAGAATGACACAAGGGCGCGATAGAATCTCGCGCGGAACGATTTGCGCGAAGTCTTGCCAAATCAGCACAAACTATATGGCTATTGCGCGAAGCTGATTAAAAAGCTTTTTGGTGCAAGGGGTTCCCCGAAACGAGCGGAGTCGAGTTTTGGGGGTTCACGGTGCTTTTTCTCGAAAAAGAACGTTATTTTTCATCAACTAACTAAAAGAACGACATCTGGTCAGTATCGTTAAGACCGTCTAAAACTCCGTTTTTGCGAAGGATCTCGATAACTGCGCCCGAAAGCTTCGCTCTTATCTGCAAATCCTCGATTGAGAAGAAATCTTCTTCAACTCTTGCTTCGATAATGTTCTGCGCGGCGCTCTCGCCAAGTCCCGAAAGGGACGAGAACGGAAGTCTGATTCCGCCATTTTCGGGCAAGAATGCCTTTTGATCACTCTTTTTAAGGTTGATGGGAAGGAATTTTATGCCTCTTGCATACGCCTCACGAACGAGCTGAAGTCCCCCAACGGATGCCTGCTCCTTTTGAGATGCATCCTTGCCGAGCTTTTCAATGCGCTCGATCTCCGCAGAAACACCTCTGTGCCCTCTCATAACTATCTCGGCATCAAGTCCAACGCTTGAAACGGTGAACATCGCCGCATAGAATGCAACGGGCATATGCACCTTATACCAAGCAACACGGATAGCCGACATAACGTATGCCGCCGCGTGCGCCTTGGGGAACATATATTTTATCTTCTTACAGGAATCGATATACCAATCGTCAACTCCCGCAGCTATCATCGCTTCTTCCCATTCGGGCTTCAAGCCCTTACCCTTACGAACGCTCTCCATGATTTGGAACGAGAGCGCACTTTCAACACCGTAGGCGATAAGGTCATTCATAATGTTGTCACGGCATCCGATAACGTGGGAAATATCGCAAATGCCTTGATTGATAAGGTCCTGCGCATTCCCCGTCCACACGTCAGTGCCGTGGGAAAGTCCCGAAATCTGCAAAAGGTCGGCAAAGGACTGCGGTTTTGCCTCCTCAACCATCTTCATAACGAAGCGTGTACCAAATTCGGGCAAGCCGTAAGTACCGATCTTCGCGCCGCCAATATCGTCGGGAGTGATTCCAAGCGAATCGGTGGAAAGGAAAAGCTCATAAACTGCGCGATCGTTCATAGGAACGTCCATAACGCTTGTATCCGAAAATCTCTCGATCCACTTGTATTTTGTAGGAATATCGTGACCAAGCTCGTCAAGCTTAAGAAGCGTATCGTGAAGATATTCAAACGTAAAATGTGTTGTAACTATATTAGAGGATGCGTCCTCTGCGGGATGCTGAACGGGACAGAAATCGTAAATCTCCATCTCCTTGGGAACAACAACGATGCCACCGGGATGCTGACCCGTTGTACGCTTAACGCCAACGCATTTAGCAACGAGTCGGTTCATCTCCGAGCGTGGCAAGCTGATGCCCTTCTCCTCAAGATATTTAAGCACAAAGCCGTATGCGGTCTTATCCGCAACGCCACCGATCGTTCCCGCACGGAAAACGTTTTCGGCGCCGAACAGCTCCTCGGTATATTTATGCACCTTACCCTGCACCTCACCCGAAAAGTTAAGGTCGATATCGGGCGATTTTTCACCGTAGAAGCCAAGGAAGGTTTCAAACGGAATATCGTGTCCGTCAGCGCACATTTTTGCATTACACTTGGGACAGTTTTTGTCGGGAAGGTCAAAGCCCGAACCGTACTCACCGTTCATAAAGAACTCACTGTGCTTACAGCTTGGACAGTAGTAGTGGGGTTTGAGGGGATTTACCTCGGAGATTCCCGCGCAGGATGCAACGAAGGACGAGCCAACGGAGCCACGCGAGCCAACGAGATAGCCGTTATCCTCACTGTATTTTACAAGCTTTTGCGCGATGATATAAAGCACCGCAAAGCCGTTTTTGATAATTGACGTAAGCTCCTTGTCAAGTCTTGCTCTGACGTATTCGGGCAAGGGGGAGCCGTATTTTTTCTCTGCATTTTCATAGCACATTCTCTGAAGATCCTCTTCAGCACCCTCGATCTTGGGCGTGAACGTACCCTTTGGGAAAGGACGGATTCCGTCCTCTATCATATCTGCAATGAGATTGGGATTGGTGATTACGACCTCGCGTGCCTTCTCTTCTCCGAGATAGGAAAATTCCTCAAGCATCTCCTCGGTCGTTCTGAAATAGAGGGGACAGTCCTTATCGGCATCCTTAAATCTCATACCCGCGAGAAGCACCTTACGTCCTATCTCGTCATCGGGATTGAGGTAATGCACGTCGCACGTTGCCACAACGGGCTTTTTATACTTTTCACCAAGCTCAACTATCTGTCTGTTCAGCTCACGAAGTCCATCTTCATTGGCAACAGTTCCCTCGTCAATAAGGAATTTGTTGTTTGAAATCGGCTGAATTTCAAGATAATCGTAAAAGTTGACAATATCTCTTATATCGTCCTCTGGCTTCTTTTCAAGCAATGCGCGGAAAAGCTCACCCGCTTCACATGCAGAGCCGATTATAAGTCCCTCGCGATGCTTTTCAAGCTCGCTCTTGGGTATTCTCGGCATTCTGCGATAATATTTGAGGTATGAATATGAAACGAGCTTATAAAGATTTTTAAGTCCCGCCTTGTTCTTGACGAGGATCACCTGATGGTATGGCTTTATCGTCAAGGGATTGGCATTTTCGCTCATATCTCTTTGAAGATCGGCAAAGGTCTTAATATCAAATCTATCCATCTTCTCCACCATTGCAAAGAAGATATTTGCAAGCATCTCGGCATCGTCGCACGCTCTGTGATGATTGAAATTGCCAAGATCATAGTATTTCGCCACCGCGTCGAGCTTATGGCTCTTGAGATCGGCATTGAGGAAACGCGAAAGCGTAACGGTGTCAAGATAGGGATTGGAGAATTTATATCCAAGATCGCGCGATGCCTTTCTTATGAAGGAAATATCAAAGTTTGCATTGTGCGCGATAAGTAATCTATCTCCGATAAAATCAAGAAACTTGCGAAGAACGACGTCGATCTTCTCCGCATTTTCGACCATACTGTCATCTATTCCCGTAAGCTCCACGATATTTTCGGGAATATGTACTTCGGGGTTTACAAATTCATTGAATCTTTCAAGCACGGCACCGCCCTTTATCTTAACCGCACCGATTTCAATAATCTGCGAGGTAAGAACGGAAAGTCCCGTGGTTTCAATATCGAAAACAACAAATTCATCGTTAAACGTGCCCTTATAGTCGCCCGTCACCGCGCTCGTCTTGTCGTTTACGAAATATGCTTCCATTCCGTAAAGCACCTTCATTCCGAGCTTTTCTGCGGTAAGCATAGCCATCTGATATGCCTGCACGTTGCCATGGTCGGTGATGGCTACTGCGCGATGTCCCCACTCGTGCGCCTTCTTAACTGCAACGTCGGGGGGCAGGAGCGCATCCATTGCGCTCATCTGTGTATGTAAATGAAGCTCAACGCGCTTTTCTTCTGCGTTGTCCTCTCTTTTTATCTCTTTTATTCTTGCTATATGGTTAAAGCTGAAAACAAGATCTCGGTCAAGTGTTCCGTCCTTCTTCTTTTCGTGCTTTGCATAGCCCCAAAGTGCGATGGCAGAGCCGTTTTTAGCCACCTCGGCTATCTGTGCGCTCTCGGTGTCGCCCTTATACGCTCTTACCTCAATAGAGGTATTACCGTCATAAACGCTGAACGTGGTTGAAAAGTTGTTGCCTCGTCTTGAGGGCTCCTGTGTGAAATCAAAAACCTCACCGATAATGCAAACGCTTTTTGTCACTCCCTCAAGAGATGCGATGGGAGTGGGGGTTATCTCAAATTCCTCGCCGTAAACATATTCGGGCGCAGAAATATCAAATTTCTTATATCCGATAGTGCAAATGCCGTCATTATTTGACACAAGCTCGTCACCTGCAACAAGTGTGCTTACTCTCGGAAGATCAAGCGCAGATGCTTCCTTCTCGTTCTTAGCACCCGATGCGCCACTCTGCGATGCACTGTCATATCTCTTTGACTGCTCGGCTATCTCGCGGTCAAATTTTTGCATCTCGCTCCTATTTTTCTCACGGGTTGAATATGCGAGCTTTTCGTCGCTGACGATTACCACATTAAATCTTCTGCCAAACTCCGAAAAGATGATATTTTCAATTATCTTTGGAGTTTCCGCATCATTAAGAAGCGTTACGCCACCCGAAACGAAAGGAATGCTGACGGTGATAGTATCACCCTCAAAAGTATAGTCGCATCCGTTGAAAAATCCGCGTGCAACAATACCCACCCTCTCCGCTTCGAGAAGAATCTGCTCGAAATAGCTCTTATCAAAAAGCTCTGCGGGATATTTGGGCATCAGCTTCATAAAGCTCAAGGAATATGCCTCTCTTATCTCGTTTTCAATGCGATATAAGAGCGCTTTGCTGACAAGCTCGTCAAAATAAACGTCGGCTTGAAGAAGTCTTTTTTCCTTATCGGCACGAATGCCTCCAACCTTTTTTACAGCAGAAAGGACGGCAATGATGTCACTGCCGCTTGGATGGTATTTATTAAATATTTCGAGAAAGGTCTTCTCTGCCATAGCTACCTCAAATTTCCTTTATCTTGTTTATTAAAACGTCAATTATTTTGTCCTCAGGTATCTTTTCAATTATCTCTCCGTGGGAGAAAAGGAGTCCCTCTCCTCTGCCGCCTGCGATACCTATATCGGCTTCTCTTGCTTCACCGGGACCGTTGACGGCGCAGCCCATAATGGCTACCTTTATCGGCTTGTCCCCAAGTCCCTCTCTTTGAACTGCGTCCTCAAACTGATGGACGAGGGAGATAAGGTCTATCTTTGTTCTTCCACAGGTGGGACAGCTGACTATCTTAATTCCGCTTTGACCTTCAATTTCAACTGCGGAAAGGATCTTCTTTGCCGCCGCGATCTCAAGCACGGGATCTGCGGTAAGTGAAACGCGAACGGTGTCGCCTATACCGTCGCAAAGAAGCGCCCCGATTCCGATTGCACTCTTCATTGTGCCGATGCTCTCACTGCCTGCCTCAGTAACACCGAGGTGGATATTATATGGGCATTTTTGTGCCAAAAGCTTGTTCGCCTCGATCATCGCGGGAACGTTTGATGCCTTTATTGACACAACTATATCTTCAAAATTGTATTTTTCAAGCAGTGCAATGTGACGGAGCGCACTCTCGCAAAGCGCCGCGGGAGTGGGAGCACCGTATTTTTCCAAAATATCCTTTTGGAGCGAGCCGGAATTGATGCCGATACGAATCGGTATTCCTCTTTCACGGCAAGCATCTGCAACTGCCTTTACGTTCTCATCCTTACCGATGTTGCCGGGATTGATCCTTATCTTATCAACGCCAAGCTCCGCGCAACGAAGCGCGATCTTGTAATCAAAATGAATATCCGCAACGATGGGGATGAGTATTCCGTTTTCTTTAAGATAGGGAATGGTTTCCGCCGCCTCAAGTGTCGGCACTGTGATACGAACGATGTCGCATCCTGCCTCTTGGAGAGCGCGTATCTGCGTAAGAGTCGCCTCCTTATCGCAGGTGTCGGTATTGGTCATCGACTGAATAGCGATTGGTGAATCGCCACCGATGAATGTGTTTCCTATCTTCAATTTTTTTGTTTTTCTTCTTACGTCGTTGTAGATCATTTTTTCTCCTGAATAGATGCACAATGTTAGCACTGCACGTTGCGCGATTGTTTTGCACCGCTTTTTCAAAAGCGGTCGCCCGCGCGGCGTAGGGGTTCCCCGAAGCGAACGGATGTGAGCTTTGGGGGTTGCCGTCGAGAGCGCAAAAAACGCCCTTTTTCTTTTTATATTAAGATTTTTGATAATATAGCAAAACCGCGTTTTTGCTTGCAAAATGGAGTCGTAAGACGACAAGCGCGTTTTGTCGGCGCGCCACTAAATGATATTCATTCACCAAATAAAACGCGCGGCGGTTTTCTTTTGGGGCTACTTTCTCAAAACAAAAAGCGTTAAGGAAGTCTTGTTATCTATAGATAGTGCCACAAATTATAGCGACTGCTTATCATTTATCCACTTTTTCTTTGACGAAATAAGCGCAAAGAAAAAGTTCTCAAAAAGAAACGCTGAATACAGGGCTACGCGCCCCGTACCCGCGCCACTCCGCGTGGGGCGCCACTTTTAAAAAAGTGGACAAAACAATCGTTGGGCAAGTGCGAACAACAATCGCTTATCGTGCTCTAAAACAAATTTATTACGTCCTTTATGGACACGAGGAGCATAAAGCCAAGCAAAAGCAAAAGTGTGATGCCCGTTATTGAGTCCTCGATTTCCTTCTTTATTACCTTTCTGCCCGCAATTCCGTCGATAAGATGGAAAAGAATTCTTCCACCGTCAAGCGCGGGAATCGGCAAAAGATTAAATATTCCGAGGTTCATACTGATAAGAACCATAAAATTCACAAGTGCCGCAGGATCTACCTTAGCCACCTGTCCAACACTCTCAACTATACCAACAGGTCCCGAAACGGCATCCATTCCAAAGCGTCCAGTCACCATTCCTACAAGTGAATCCACAACTGTTTTAACGGTATTTATCGAGCGATAAAATGCCTGATATAAATAGTCGAATATCGTCACGTCCTCAAG
>JBGVNP010000195.1:0-1991 GCA_045125655.1 Eubacteriales bacterium
CGTGTCTTAACCGCTTGACCAACGGGCCGAATGGTAGCGGGAATTGGACTTGAACCCATGACCTATCGGGTATGAACCGATTGCTCTAGCCAACTGAGCTATCCCGCCATTTACCGCACATCTGCGACTTGTATATTCTATCATACGGAATTCGCTTTGTCAATACTTTTTTTGAAAAAAATAAAGATTTTTTTCTGCTTTCTGATTTCGTCTTGTCAAGGCTTAAAAATTGTGTTACAATAATAAAAAAGGTCGGAGGACTTATTATGAAAAAGATATATTTCAGAAACTCAATGGGTTGGAAGACCGTTTTTGCGGTTCTTTTTGACAAAAATGAAAAAAATAAGCAAAAAATACGTCTTGACGAGCGCTGTGAAAACGGTGATTATGTTCTCGACTTTGACAACGAAATATTTGACCACCTCTATTTTGAGGGAGGTCTTGGCAAAAAGACGAGCAAAATTTACCCCGGTGCCCTCTCGATCGGTGTTGAATATAAACACAACGAAAATATGAATAGATCGCTCACTTATCTCTTCTCTGAGGAGATAGCCGAAACGGGAAGGGTGGACAATTATGTTCTCGAGGACGAAACAAATCTCTCCTATCGTGATGATAAGAGCAAGAAAATAAGCGTTTTTGTGCCTGCGACCTATGACGGCAATACTCCCCACGATATTTTGTACTTTTTCGATGCACAAAATCTCTTTTGCGGAGCGGGGAATTACACCGAAAACGGCGATCCCTACGGTTCTTGGCAGCTAGATACTGTTCTTGCACAGATCCACGCTCAATACGGTAAAAATATAATCGTTGTCGGCATTGATAATGCGGACAAGTATCGCAGCAACGAGCTCTTTATGAATCCGGACGAGTTTGGTGAACTTTCACTTCTTGCAACTGCCATTCCTGAGGATGATTTTTCAAAGGGATACCTTGACGGTCTTGCGGATTTTATGCAAAGCACTCTACATTCATTTATCAAGAAAAAATACTGCGTGAGCGAAGAAAATATCGGAATTGGCGGATCGTCCATGGGCGGTATTGCGGCATTCTACTGTGGACTTCGCAACGAAGAATTTTACAGCTACGTTCTCTCGTACTCACCTGCATACGGACTTTACGAAATGAGCGCATTTAAAAATTGGTTTAAGAAAAAGAATTTTGCAAGCTGCAAAAAGCTTCCCAAGATCCACATTTACTGTGGCAAAGGAGACCTTCTTGAAACTCAACTTATTCCTTCTTCCAAAAAGATGAAGAGAGTTCTCACAAAATACGGATATCCCGAGGACAAAATTTTTGAAACTTATGACAGAGGGAAGCCTCATAACGAGGAATCATGGAGACTTGTTTTACCTCAGAGCTTTGAATATTTGTACAGATAAATCAAAAAATAAGAAAAGACCACTCGCCGTCGAGTGGTCTATTTTTTTATTGAAGGTCGAAATCGTATACGCCCATGCCTTCCTCGGTGCTGAGCACCTTGAGGTTGATAGTGATGGGTGTGCCGTCAACGATAACGGTCATATCAACGCCGTATACGTTGCCGCCAAGTGTAGCATCGTTAGTGAGAAGTGTGAGACTTGAAATCTCGCCAAGCTCTACCTGAGTATCCTCGGAAAGCTCAAGATTTTTGATTGTTTCGTTGTTTTTGATTTTATCAACAACTGCTTCGGGAGTAAGACTTGATGAGGGATGAACGAGGTCCTCAGCTCTCTCAACGGTGGGTTCTTGAACGAGCTCTACAAAATCACCCGAGAAATCCTTAACTCGGATAACTTCTTCCTTGAGCTTTTGCGCCTCTTCTTTTGCTCTGTCAATAAGTGAGCAAGAGGTAAAACACAAAATCAAGCAAAGGGAAAGCGCACATATCTTTACAAAAGTTTTCATGGTAGTCTCCTTTGTGTGTTTTAATTTGGTTCAATTTCAATATATCACAAATAATTATAGTTGTCAAGGGAAAGCTAAATATTTCAAGTTGACAAGGGGGA
>JBGVNP010000196.1:0-27362 GCA_045125655.1 Eubacteriales bacterium
TGTCCTTTTTGAATATCGTAGTTACGGCAGATAAGCGAGAGAATTGTTGTCTTACCCGAGCCGGTTGATCCAACGAATGCAACAGTATCCCTTGCCTTTATCTTAAAGGATACGTCCTTAAGCACCCATTCCTCACCCTCATAAGCAAACCAAACGTTCTTGAATTCAATATTGCCCTCAACGTGATCAAGCTCTATCGCACCCTCGGTGTCCTGCACCTCGGGAACCATATCCATAATGGTAAATATCTTTTCAGCAGAAGCAAATGCGCTCTGCAAACGATTGAACTGATCTGCAAGGTTTTGTATGGGATCAAAGAAAGTGTTGATATACATGTAGAACGAAACAAGCACGTCCACCTCAACCACAACTCCAAGCAAATTAACGCCCGTTATATATCCCTTTGCAGAGAAATAGAAAAGGCAAAGTACGCTTGAAATATAGAGCATGTAGATGATGGGACGGAATATACTGAATACGAATATCTGATCCCTCATCGCCTTTCCGAGCTTGTTGTTTTTGGCAATGAATTCTCTCTTCTTTCTTTCCTCTTGGTTAAAGATCTGAATGATCTTGATACCCGAAAGATTTTCCGAAAGGAATGTGTTTATATCGGTCGTGCCGTCCTTAACCCTTCTGAACGCTCTTCTTGAAAACTTGCGGAAGATAAGCGTAAAGAAAAAGATGAAAGGAACAAAGCAAAGCACCATAAGGGTAAGTGCATAGTTGAGCATAAACATAGCCACAACGATCGCAATAACTAAGAAAATATTCTTGATGAGGTTCGTAAGTATCTGAGTGAACATCATCGAGATTGCGTTCGTATCGTTGGTAACGCGGGTTACGAGCTTACCGACGGGCATATGGTTAAGCTGTGAGTGAGAAAGACTTTCTATATGGGTGAAAACGTCCTCACGGAGCGCAGAGAGGATCTTCTGACCTATCTTCTGCAAAAGTATCGCCTGAATATATTGGAAAACAAGCGAGGTAATAAGGATAACTGCATAGATTCCTATATAAAGGAAGAGCTGATTCAACTCAAATTCCGTGCCGAGGAAATCAATAATGAATCCCATAAGGCGAGGAGAAACAACGCTGTATGCAATTGAGAAAACCATAAGAAATCCAACTATAACAAATTGACCAATATGGGGCTTAGCATAATGAAGCAAGCGCTTCATTATCTCCATATCCTTCATATTTCTGTCAAAGCCGATCTCTTCCTTTTTGTTTCTGATCGTCATATAGGCGATGGTAAACACTACGGTAAATAAACCGATAATGCCGCCTACAAATAAGAGAGGAAAATATTCATTCATATCTTACGCCCCCTTTTCTTCTTCGAGTTTTTGAAGCTCGACCATTGTCTTGTAGTCCTCACAGCTCTCAATAAGCTCGTTATGAGTACCAACAGCTCTGATCTTACCTTCATCCACAAAGATTATCTTGTCCATCTTTTCAACAGTCGAGATACGGTGTGCGATAAGAATCGTTGTTCTTCCGCGTCTGTTCTCACGAAGGTTATCTATAATAACCTTTTCCGTCTTGGTATCGACCGCACTTACGGAGTCATCAAGAATGAGTATGGATGCTTCCTTCATAAGAGCACGCGCAATAGATATTCTCTGCTTTTGTCCGCCCGAAACCGTAACACCGCGCTCACCGAGGATGGTAGCGTACTGTGCGGGAAATTCACTGATATTATCGTGAACGTCCGAGAGCTTTGCGGCTCTTACTACCTCGTCACTGCTTGAAGCATCGCGTGAAAAGGCAATATTGTTTTCAATGGTGTCACTAAAAAGGAAGTTGTCCTGAGGGACGTAAGCGCAGAAATCTCTGAGCGTTTTGATCGGTATCGTATTGACGTCCCTGCCGTCTATAAATACTGTTCCGTTTGGAACGTTATAAACTCTCAAAATAAGATCAACGATAGTAGTCTTACCCGAGCCCGTCTTACCTATAATACCAACGTTTTCGCCTGCATTGATCTTGAAATTAATATTCTCAAGCACGTTGTAATCACCGTCGGGATACATAAAGTCAAGATTTTTAAATTCAATATCACCCCTGATGTGCTCAACGTTCTCAACACTCGTGCTATCAAATACGTCGGGCTTTGCATCGAGAAGCTCTGAAATTCTGTTGAGGGACGCTTTACCGCGGCTCGTCATATCAATAAGCATAGACATTGCCATTACAGGCCAGATGATTGATGTGAAATATCCGTTAAATTCAAGAAGCTCACCGATTCCAAATTCGTTGTGATAAACGAGATATCCGCCGTATCCGAGAATAATGCAAATAACAGATTGAACAAAGAACGTTACCGAAATATGCAAAAGAGTCGATATTTTAGTAAACTCGATGTTAATGTTTTCGTTTTCCTTGTTGAGCTTTTTGAATGCCCAAAGCTCTTTAAATTCTTTAACGAATGCCTTAATAACTGCAATTCCCGAAAAATTCTCTTGTGTGAAATCAGAAAGCTCGGAGAATTTTTCCTGTCTTTCTTCCCATTTTTTCGTCATATATCTGCCAACGAAAGAGCCAACGGCAAACAAAAGGATCATAGGAATGAAAGCAAGAAGTGTAAGCATCGGATCGAGCTTGGACATCTTATAGATCGCAAGTCCCGTCATAGCAATGGCGTCAACGAGCATAAGAGTTCCATCACCAAAGCACTCGTTTATTGTGCTTAAATCATTGGTGAAAAGGGACATCATATTACCAACCTTATTCACCTGATAATACTGATGAGAAAGATCCTTACAATGATCAAACATTCTTTCACGGAGATCGGTTTCAACCTTTATTGCAGTACCAAACATGCAAACTCTCCACAAAAATCTTCCAACTGCCATAACGAGTATGGTAAGTATCATAGGAGCACAAATTTTGTCAAGTAAAAAGTCAAGATCAAATGCGAGTGTTTCATTACCTATCGTAACAGAGCCGTCTTTTATTCCCGAAACAACGTAATTGTAAAATTCGGGTATTTTAAGCTGAAAATAGTCAACGGCAATAAGTGCGATAACACCCAAAAGCAACGCAAAAAAGTGCTTCTTGTAATACTTGTTAACGTACTTTCCAAATACCATGGCATTCCCTCCTTTTTCTAAAAAAATCTAGATTTCATTATAACACACAATTTTTCCATAATCAAGTAACAAAGATTAAAAATTCAACAAAAATTAATGAATTTTTTGTATATTTACCTTGTTTGTTAATGATTTTTGTGATAAAATAAAGAAAATAAATTTTTAACAGGAGTTGTTATGGATAATCCATTATTTTTTTACATAATTATTCCACTGTTGATAATAGCATTTATCGTGCTTTTAGCAGCATATATCTGCTTTGTAATGGTATTCAAAACCGCAAAAAGAAAGGTACTTAAAGCGGGTGAATACGATCTTCCCCCGGGTGAAATATATGAACCTCATTATCCCGCAATGAGAGCGTGGGTGGACTCAATTCGCTCAATGAAAAGAGAGCAAGTGGAGATCACCTCGTTTGACGGACTCAAGCTTCGCGGATTTTACTATGAATATTCCCCCGACTCCCCCATTGAGCTTATCTTCCACGGCTACGGCGGAAATGCCGAGCGTGACCTATCGGGCGGAGTGGAACGTTGCTTTGCGCTTTGCAGAAGCGTGATTCTTATCGACCAACGAGGTGCAGGACAAAGCGAAGGTAATGTCTGCTCCTTCGGCATCAACGAGCGCCGCGATTGCTTGAAATGGATCGAATTTGCCACCGAGAAATTCGGCAAGGAGCGTCCTCTCATCATTGGTGGTGTATCAATGGGCGCAGCAACGGTTATGATGGCGTCGGGTGAATACCTCCCCGAAAACGTAGTATGCGTTATGGCGGACTGTGGCTATTCATCACAGGAAAAGATAATCAAAAAGGTCGTAAGAGAGATGAAGCTCCCTCCAAATATCATCTACCCCTTCATCAAGCTCGGAGCGCGCATCTACGGTGGATTTGACCTTGAGGAAACCTCTCCTGTCGAGGCAGTCGCACGCTCAAAAACTCCCATCGTATTTATTCATGGAGATGCGGATGCATTCGTTCCCCATTCCATGAGTGTTGAGTGCTTCGAGGCGACAAATGCCCCAAAAAAGCTCGTAACAATTGAGGGAGCAGGACACGGTCTTGCCTTTCCCGTCAACAGAGAAAAATATGTTGAATCACTCAGAGAATTTGAAAAAGAAGCAAATTTATTTGGCAAATAACAAAAAGAACCGCCTGCGGCGGTTCTTTTAATTATATTTTCTTTGCAAAATAGTTTTCAGTATATTCAAGTCCCTCATCAGTAAGCTTCAAAACGGGCAGTTCAACGTTTTCGTCAAGAGGAAGCTGTTTTATTTGCTCAAACTTTTCGCTCGGAGCTATTTGCGCCCTGCCCTCTCTTATCTCCTCGATAAGCTCCTCCACAGTGCTTATTTTTTTATCAAGTCCAACACCTGCAACTACGGGAAAATTTTCAATCGAATGAATATCACTTCCCGCCGTCATAATCAAGCCAAGATTATTCGCATATTCAAAGCTTCTTCTTGAATGCTTGTCCATGTCACCGAGATTCATCACCTCAATGGCATCAACCTCGTCAAGTGCAAGACGTATGTCAGAAACGTAATATCTTTCTCTAAAGGGATGCGCCTGAATAATAAAGCCACCCTCATTTCTTATGAATTTAAAAAAGCGCGTGCGCTCCATATCCCTTATTTCGGGATGCGCTTTAAGCCATTCGGGTGAGATGCCGAGCACAATATACTCGTCAGTACCGTCCATAAATTTTTGTTCAAAGCCGAAAAGGACGGTAAAGCCGTGCTTATCACCCTCTCTTTTCACTCTGTAGTACCCCTCACAAAACTCGTCAACAAACGAGTCCCACGGAAGTCTGCGATTTATCGAGGTATTTCCGTAATAAAAATGATCCGTCACGACCATTCCGGAAAATCCGCGATCCATATAAAATTTAACGTAATCCTCGGGATTTACCAAGGAGCAAAGACTTGCAACGTTTGTGTGTGCGTGTAATTCGTAATAAAACATTTTATCTCCATTTTAATATATGTAACTGCCTAATTATAACCCAAAACGCAAAAAAAGTCAAGAAATTACAAACAGTAAATTTTTGCACATTGACATTTTTTGATTATTGTGTTACAATAGTCTGCTAATAGATTTTAATATTATGACATTTGGAGATATAAATGATAGATTTTTTACACGTTTTAGAGCATAGCTTTTTCGATTCGTTAAAGCTGATTCCATTTTTATTTTTAACGTATCTTTTAATGGAATATCTTGAGCATCGCTCGGGTGATATTGCAGAAAAGGTACTCGGACGCTCAGGTCAATTCGGTGCTCTCATCGGCGGTGCGCTTGGACTTATTCCACAGTGTGGATTTTCATCTGCCGCAGCAGGACTGTATGCCGCACGAGTGATCTCGCTTGGTACTCTCATATCCGTATTTTTATCCACAAGTGATGAAATGCTCCCCATTTTTCTTTCACATAGCGTTTCCCCCGAGCTTATTATAAAAATACTTGCAATCAAGCTCGTTGTGGCACTGCTTTTCGGCCTTGCAATCGACCTTGTTTTAAAAGCATTACATAAGAAATCGCAAAGCAAAATAGAAGAATTTTGCGAGCGTGAGGACTGCCACTGCCATAGCAGCATTTTAAAGCCCGCGCTCATTCACACCATAAAGGTCGGAGCGTTTATTTTCCTCTTTACCTTGATAATGGAGATCATAATTCAACTTATCGGCGAAGAAAATATCGCCGCATTCGTTTCCACCAATCCCGCAATTGCCAGCTTGCTTTCTTCAGTGGTGGGACTTATCCCCAACTGCGCTTCAAGTGTGATAATCAGCGAATTATACGTCAGTGGTTATCTTTCCGCAGGAGCAATGCTCTCGGGCTTGCTCGCAAATTCGGGAGTTGCCCTTGCAGTTCTTTTCAGAACCAACAGACCGAGGAAGGAAAACCTTGTAATCGTTCTTATTTTGCTCGCTATATCGCTTTTTGTAGGGATGACGGTCGACATCACTCCCCTCTCCCAATGGTTAGCAATCAAATAATAAAAGCCAAGGCAGGTGCCTTGGCTTTGTTTTTTAATATCCTGTATTGCCAAAAAGCAAAAACGCAATCAGCAAAAGAGGTAAAAGATTGTTACAATTTGAGCGACGGTTATTACAGCCCTCATCATGATCGTGGTGATGGTGATGATGGTGATCATGATCATTCCCTGCACATCCGTTTTCAACTGCAAGTCTGCCCTGCGCGTTTCTTTCTTCGCCACGGGTATCGCCCGTATATAAATAATCGTTGAGTGTTCTTTTATCCATATATTCTCTCCTTATATGTCGTTATTATCAATATATGCAAAAACAAAAAAATCGCTCCCGATGGGAGCGATTTTTATGTAATATAATTATCTCTTAAATACTGAGAAGATATCGTCAAAGTCAAGCTCTTCGTCATCGTTAGCAGGAGCTTCTTCCTTAACGGGAGCAGCCTTTACTTCCTTAACGGGCTCTGCCTTCTTTGTTACGTTAACAGCAGCATCCTCAAACTTCTTTTCAAAGCCTGTTGCGATGATAGTAATTCTCATCTCGTCCTCAAGATCGGGATCAAATGCAACACCCCAGATAACGTTTGCATCGGGATTTGCCTCGTTAGAGATCATTGTGGAAGCAAGATCAACGTCCTCAAGTCCAACGTCGGGAGAAGCAGTGATGCTGATAAGTACACCGGAAGCACCCTTGATAGATGTTTCAAGAAGGGGGCTGGAGATAGCCGCACGAGCTGCAAGCTCTGCCTTATCCTTACCTGTTGCATTACCAACGCCCATATGAGCATATCCTGCATCCTTCATAACGGAAGTAACGTCTGCAAAGTCAAGGTTGATAAATGCAGAAACGTTGATAAGCTCGGAAATACTCTGAACACCGCGACGAAGAACGTCATCAGCCGCCTCAAAAGCGTTTGCAAGAGTGATTCTTGTATCGGATACCTGCTTAAGTCTTTCGTTGGGAATTACAACGAGAGCATCAACATAAGATGAAAGAGCAGCAATGCCGTCCTCTGCCTGATTCATTCTCTTTGTACCTTCAAAAGCGAAGGGTTTAGTAACAATACCAACCGTGAGAATGTCAAGCTCTCTTGCGATACGAGCTACTACAGGAGCAGCACCTGTACCTGTTCCGCCGCCCATACCTGCGGTAATAAAGCACATATCAGCACCGGAGAGAATGCCCTTGATCTCCTCAACGGACTCCTCTGCAGAGCGTGCACCGATAACGGGGTTAGCGCCTGCGCCAAATCCCTTTGTAACCTTTTCACCAATAACAAGCTGAACGGGAGCATCATTTCTTCTGAGTGCCTGTCTATCTGTATTGATAGCAACGAACTCAACGCCCTTGATACTTGAATTTATCATACGGTTAACAGCATTGTTACCGCCGCCGCCAACACCTATAACCTTAATATTAACGCCACTGCCCATGCTGTCGTCATGTTCAAAAATCATATTTACGTCCTCCAAATTTCACAAAAATGTATATAAATTCGTCCTTATATATACTCCTATGTATATAATAATATATTTTCACGATATTTGCAAGAGTTTTTTCACTTTTTTATAAAAAAATATTATTTTTTATCAATTTTCGCAAAAATCGAATTCCTGCATCAGTGTAGCGTCATCAATATAGCGCACTATAACTCGTTTTTTGTCGCTTGAATTGACTGTGCACTTTTCTTCCATTTTGAAGCTGTTATCAAAGCACACCTTAAAGGATGCCTCTATCTTTTCGTCTATGTCGGTCATTGCTCCCAAAACGAATTTGTACTTCTTTTCAAAAACAAACGCAACGTTGTATTTTTCTTCAACGTCAACGATATTCAAATACTTATAGAAGCCGTGCTTTTTGATATGGGATATAAGATCAACGGCTCTCTTCATATCCTCGCCCTCGTATCTGTCCCCCACATTTCCGCTTATCGCATTCTCAAGCTTGATAAAAATGCCCGAGAAGCTATCATAATCCGAGATGCTTGAAGCCACCTCAAGTATTTCAAAATCGCCGTTCACGTAGCAGTATCCGTTTTCGTGCTTGAGAATGTAAATATCCTTAAATTCACTTATCTCGATCTTCACTCTGTCGGGAAAGTAAGAATTGACGCTTACGTCCTCAAGATACGGCATACTTTCAAGTATTGCCCTCTCCGCTCCGTCCTCGTTTATAAAATAGAGTCGCGAGTTTATCTTAACACCCGATGCCCCAATTATCTCGGAGTACGAATAACGGCTGTCACCGCTCACCTCGATCTCCTTTACGGGAAAAAGCAAGAGGATTATTGAAATTATCAAAGAGAGAATAATAAGAAAAACGAATATAACTCCCAAAAGGAAGATTATCTCACTCGATCTTCTGTGCTGCGCTCTTTGGCTCACATTTTTTTCATTCATGTTATTTTTTAATAAGCTCCATAATCTGCTCAAATATTACTTTGTTTGCATCAGTATTGGCAAACTGAGCTATATTTTTGCTAAGCTCCTCTCTCTTTTCCTTGCTTGCAACAAGGGAGTTAAGAGCATTCGCAAACGAAGCATCATCAAGCTCCTTTTCTTCAATCATAAGAGTTGCATCGGCATCTGCAAGAACCTTTGCATTTTTATACTGATGATTATCCACAACGTTGGGGGAAGGAATTATCAAAGCCGCCTTTTTCATCATAGCAAGCTCCGAGATCGTCATAGCACCCGCGCGACAAATGATAACGTCCGCAGCACTCATTCTCACGTGCATATCGTGAATATACTCAAGCATCGAAAGATTTGAGCATTTATCAAGACCGTTTCCGACAAAAGCACGACTAAAATCCGAATAATAATTCCTACCCGTAGCAAGCTCCAAAAGAACGTCATCTCTGTCCCTTGCAACGTTTTTCATATAAGAGAAAACTATCTCGTTTATTCTCTGCGCTCCAAGACTTCCGCCAAAGGCAAGAACATAAGTCTTGTCGCTTGGAATACCGAGCTTTTCCCTTGCCTCATTATAGTCAAGACCGCCAAAGCCACCGCGAAGAGGATTGCCAACGTGTACGACCTTTTCCTTATTCTTGATATAATTTTCACTGTCCTTGAAATTAACTAAAATCTTGTCAAGATTTCCCTGAAGCTGCTTTATCGCAAGACCGGGACGCGCATTGGATTCGTGAGCGACTGTGGGGATTTCCATTTTAGCCGCCACCTTGAGCGCAGGCCAGCAAACGTATCCACCCGTTCCGATAACAATGTCGGGCTTAAATTCCTTTATTATCTTCTTGGCCTCAAACTGTGAGCTTATCATAAGATATGCCGCCTTAAGATTTGAAAGTGAAAGCGAACGGCTGATACCCATTATCTCAACGTGATGGAGCTTGTAGCCCTCTTTTGTGACAAGTGTATTTTCAAGGCCTCGCTTTGTGCCGACAAATTCTATCTCGGCATCGGGAATATTCTTTTTTATAGTGCTCGCAATGGCAAGTGCAGGATTGATATGTCCCGCCGTGCCGCCGCCCGTCATCAAAACTCTCATATTTATTTCCTTTTCTATTTTTTCTTTAATGTACTGAAGCGCGATATCGAAAGGATTATTCCCATTTCAAATATCTGAAGTGCCAAGGATGTTCCACCCGAACTGAAGAATGGGAGCGAAATACCCGTATTTGGCATTGAATTGGTAACTACCGCAATGTTCATAGCCACCTGAAGCGCAAGCTTGAAGGTGAGTCCGAATGCAAGTAGTGAGGTGTATTTGTCGGGAGCACGCGCCGCTATCTTAAATCCGCGAATAACTATGAGCGCAAAAAGACCTATAAGGAGCGCCGCACCGAAGAATCCAAGCTCTTCACAAATAATAGTAAAAACAAAGTCGTTCTGCGGCTGTGAAACGTAACCGTATTTTTGTCGGCTGTTTCCAAGTCCCACACCAAAAAATCCGCCCGAACCAATCGCATAAAGTCCCTGAAGGGTCTGCCATGCAGAACCGAGAGGGTCGACCTTCTCTATGTTGAGCCAAGTATATACGCGATCCTGTGCATATCCCGAAACCGCAATAAGCAAAACGCCCGCAACGGCGATCGCGCCAAGGATGGCAAAGATCCATTTCGTTCTCGTTCCGCCCATATACATAACTGCTATGCCTATCATACCGATGATCATAAGTCCCGAGATATGCTTTTCAAGCATAACCAGAACACAAATAAAACCGAAAATGCACGCAGGATAGAAAACACCGTATTTAAATTCGCTCCTTATATCCCTGTCGTTTATCAGCTTTTTGTCATATTTCGCCATATAGAAGGCAAGCATCATAACAACGCCCGTCTTGGCAATCTCCGATGGCTGAATGGTAATAAATCCAAGGTCTATCCATCTCTGCGCGCCACCCGCACTCCAGCTGAAGATGGGTAAAAGAACGAGCATGAGAAGAAATGCCGAGCCAACGTATGTTACCGTACCAAAGCATTTCCAAAACCAAGGACGCGCATACATAACGAAAGGAATCGTGATCGCTATTGCCGCCACCGCAAAAATTATGTATCTGATAATAAAATAGGAGCTGTCGTCATATTTCTGCTCAGCATAAACGTAGCTGGCACTATAGGACATTACCGCTCCAAAACAAAGTAAAACCATAACGTATATAAGAAACCGCACGTCAATACCGTTTCTGTATATTACAGCTTCACTCCTCTCTCCCTTGTCGGAAG
This sequence comes from Eubacteriales bacterium, assembly GCA_045125655.1. Taxonomy (GTDB): domain Bacteria; phylum Bacillota; class Clostridia; order Oscillospirales; family CAG-272; genus RGIG4608. The sequence goes on from JBGVNP010000196.1 coordinate 10,774, forward strand.
AATGGTCGGGCGCGATGGCTTTACTAAATGCCTCATCCTTTTTGTAGGTACGCTCTCGCGCCGCTTCCATATATTCAATTATTCTTTTCTTTAAACTTGTTTTTTTGGAAGTCTTAGGGATTTTGTTATTTTCATTATTCTTCATACCCTTACCTCCAAAAAATTATAAAATGCCGAAATAAGCTATTACACAGAAAATCAAGGTCACAAGAGAAAATACCGTAACCACCTTAATTTCACTCCATCCGCACTGCTCAAAGTGATGGTGGATGGGAGCCATCTTAAACACTCTCTTTTTTCTTCCCGAAAGCTTGAATACACCCACCTGAATAATATCGGATGCCGCCTCGGAAAGATAGATAATTCCAACAAGGAAAATTATGAGTGGTTCATCAAGCACAAATGTTGCACCGACCACAAGTCCGCCAAGGAAGAGTGAGCCCGTGTCACCCATAAACACTCTTGCAGGATAGTAGTTATATACAAGGAATCCTGCGGTAGCGCCTATTATAGAAGCTCCTATAAGAATAAGCACCTTGTTGTCAACGGTAAATCCCGCCGCACTGAAGAATATACCAACAATAAGCGTGACCGAGCTTGCAAGACCGTCAATACCGTCAGTAAGATTCACACTGTTTACAAAGCCCACAATGAGAACGAACGCAAAAACGTAATAGATAGCGCCAAGCTCAAGACTAACACTTGTGAAAGGAATGTGAAGCGCAGTGTTTATATTGCCCGTAAGCTCCATAGCAACGAGATAGACTATCGCCACAGCGGACTGAAGAATTATCTTTGTTTTTGCACTAAATCCTTCATTTTGCTTCTTAATAAGCTTTGTATAATCGTCAAAAAATCCGATCATTCCGTTGAGAGTTGCAAGACCCAAGCAAAGAGCCAAAGGAATAAGCTCCTTAGAGCTACCGTTAACGGCAAAAATTATAGAAACAACCGCCATAACACCCAATATTGCCATAATAAAGCAGATGCCACCCATAGTGGGAGTACCTGCTTTATCCTTGTGCCAACGGGGTCCAATCTCCAGTATCTGCTGACCGACCTTATGGCTTTTCAGTATTGGGATAATGAGTCTTTCAAGTACGACGGTGATAAGAAATATCGCAAGTGCGACCGTAATAAACTCAAATACCATATATACCTCTATTCTATTATGCAAGCTGTGCCTTAACGTAATTAAGCACCTGTTCAGCCGCAAGACCGCGGCTCGCCTTAACGAGAAGCACGTCGCCTTCTCTCAAAACAGAGAGGAGCTTTTTGCCAACTGCTTCCGCATCTGTGATGGGATTTCTGAATATCTTCTTTTCGCTCATACCGTTCTTAACTGCTCCATCCGCAAGACTTGAGGATGAAAGCTCACCGTAAGTGAAGAGATAATCCGCATCCACACCTGCAAGATGTGAGCCAACGCCCGCGTGAAGATCGGATGCAGTAGCACCGAGCTCTCTCATATCACCAAGAAGAGCAATCTTTCTGCCACCTCTTGCCTTAGCGATCTCGCCAAGCACGTTGATAGCTGCGTTCATTGATTCGGGGCTTGCATTGTAGCAGTCCTCGATAACCGTCACACCTGAAACAGTGTAGATATTCTGGCGCATACCTGCAGGAACGTAATCAAGAAGACCTGCGCGTATATCCGCCTCGTTCATTTCCATCTTAAGACCTATTGAAAATGCCGCCATAGCGTTGTAAACGTTATGTGAGCCCGCAAGGTTGATGCAAATATTCTTATACTCCGCAAAAGGAGTTTTCATATCGAAGGAAAGTCCATTTTCGGTTGCTTTTATATTGCTTGCGAAATAATCACACTTTTCGTTCTTCATACCGAAATAAACAACGTTGTATCTGTCGCTCTCGTGTCCAAGAAGAAGGGGCTCGTCACCGTTTAAGAAAAGTGTTCCGCCGTCCTTAAGACCTGCGGTGATCTCCATCTTCGCGCGGCGAATATTCTCTCTCGAACCAAGCATCTCAAGATGTGAAGAACCGATATTGGTAATAACTGCAACGTCGGGCTTTGCCGCCTCGCTCATATACTCGATCTCACCAAGACCGCTCATACCCATCTCGAATACTGCGGCGTCATTCTTCTGGCTAAGCTCAAGCATACTCATGGGCATACCAATTGTTGAGTTAAAGTTTCCATTTGTTTTGTAAAGATTGTATTTTCTGTCAAGCACCGCGGATATAAACTCTTTGGTGGTTGTCTTACCTACAGAACCTGTTACAGCAACCGTCTTGATGTCCACCTGACTCTTAACGTACTCCGCAATGTCACGGATTGCACGAATAGAGTTCTCAACAAGTATGATTGCAACGCCCTTAACATCAAGGGGTAATCTTTCAGCGATAACGCAGCGGCATCCTGCCTTAACCACGTTCTGAATGAAGGAATGACCGTCAACGCGCTCGCCGCGGATAGCAACGAACATAGAAGTATTATCTGCTTCACGTGAGTCAGTGCAAACGGTTTCAAACAAAACCTTATTTTCACACGCAACGGTATAGAGTGTACCGCCACAGATTTCTGCGATCTTATCAGCTGTAAGACGTCCAAGACCAAGCTTAATCTTCATATTTCATTCCTCCTTGTTTTTCTATATCTTTAAGTATCTCTCGCTCATCAAACGGTTGAACGCCGTTAGAGCTTATCTCGTAATTTTCATGTCCCTTGCCTGCAAGCAGAATGATGTCACCCTTTCTTGCAGTGGCTATAGCATATTCAATAGCTCTTCTTCTATCGGGAATGACCGTGAAATTTTTATTTTCTCCAACTCCCGAAAGAATATCGTCAATAATTTTAAGTGGCTCCTCGCTCCTTGGATTATCGCTTGTAATAATCACAAAATCCGCTTTGCTTACGGCGATTCCACCCATAATTTTGCGTTTTTGCTTTTCCCTGTCGCCGCCGCACCCAAAGAGTAAAACCACTCTTTGACCTTCTGTCTTAAATAAGTGAGCCGTTTCAAGCAGCTTTAAGAGCGCATCGGGCGTATGAGCATAATCCATATAGACCGCAAAACCCCGATCCTTAAAAAGCTCCGTTTTTTCAAGTCTACCCTTGACGTTTTTCAAAGCTTCAAAGGATCGTTTTATTATATTATTATCTATTCCAAATTCAATCGCGCACGCGCACGATTGCATAGCGTTCAAAATTGAAAACCGACCGGGTATATTGCATTTCAGCGCAAGTTCATCATTTTCGTATAAAATTTTGAATTTGCTTCCGTTTTCAAAGAGATTTTCAACCTCACTTGCAATATAATCGGCATCCTGACTCATCGAGCAGGTCTTTATTTTACATTTTGCATGCTTCAAAATACGCTTGCCGTATTCATCGTCAATATTTATTATTCCAAGTCCGCACTGATCAAATAAGCGAAGCTTGGATTTAAAATAATCTTCCATATCACAGTGGAAATCAAGGTGATCCTCGGTAAGATTGGTAAAAATTGCCACGTCAAAGAAGATTGGATCAAGCTTGTGAAGCTTTAGAGCGTGAGAGCTTGCTTCCATTATCACAAGCTCCACACCGCCGTCCGACATCCTGTGGAGCATTTTATAAAGCTCCTCAGGATCGGGCGTTGTGAAATTTGCCTGCGAGAGTTTAGTTTTTTTAGAAAAGGACGAACAATTCAGAGTACCTATAAGCTCGCAGGGGATGTGAAGTGTTTCAAAAATATTTTTTATCATAACGGATACGCTCGTTTTACCGTTTGTTCCCGTCACTGCGATAAATCTTAGTTTTTTTGTTGGCTCACCATAGAATACGTTGAGCATTTTGGAGAGCGCTATCCTTGTGTTATCAACTAAAATCGAATTTTCACAAAGATATTTTTTATTTTCGACAATCACCGCGCAAGCGCCTCTGCTAAGGGCATCTTCTATAAAACCGTGACCGTCGTTTTTTGTTCCCTTAAGACACACGAAAACGTAATTTTCTTTTATCTCGTGGGATCGAGAGGTTATTCCCTCAATTTCGAGCGTGGCAAGATGCTCAGGACACTTGATCCCCGCTCCTTCGCAAATATCAAGAAGTTGCATAAGTCCTCCAAAATTTGAAATGACTTTAAACTTCCTTTGATCTCGGAATTTTAATCATCGGGATCGAGATATCTGAAGGTAACGGCAACCACTGTGCCGGGCGATACCCTCGTGCCTGCGGGAATTGATTGGCTTATTACCACGGCCCCCGCACCGCTCATATAGTTATCAGTTCCCTCTATACGTATATTCAGCTTCGCGTTCGTGAGAATCTGATTTGCCGCGTAAGCACCCTTACCCACAAGGTCGGGCACCGTAACGCTCATCTCCTCAGGCGCATTGCCAGTATAAAGAGTTATTATCTTGTTTGTTCTGTCTATAACAGCGCCACCCTTGGGCATCTGATTGGTAACGTATCTTCCGTCACCCTTTACTATAACATCGTATTCAAAGGATTCCGCCTTAGCGACCGCCTCTTCAAGCGTCATATCCATAAGATAGGGCACCTTAACGCTGTTATCCTTGGATACGTCCTTTTCAACACCGATGTGAGGAAGTATTCCTTCCATAAGAGCACCCATATAGGGAGCAGCTATAACGCTTCCGTAAAGCACACCCTGACTTGGCTCGTCAACCATTATAAGGGCCGCGATCTTTGGTTTATCAGCAGGAGCAAATGCGATACATGAGCATATATAAGGCTCAACGTTCTCAACTCGAACGTCACCTTTTTTCTCACTCGTTCCCGTTTTTGCGGCTATCTTGTAGCCCGCAACGTAAACGTTTTTCGCACCGCCGTCACCCGAAACGCCCTCCTCAAGAATAACTGCAAGCTTGTCACAAACATCCTTGCTTATTACCTGACGTTTAACACTCGTTTCATGCTGATAGGTTATATTGCCCTCGTTGTCGGTAATCTTATCGACAAGATATGGCTCAAGCAAATAGCCGCCGTTAGCAACGGAGGCAATCGCCATCATGTGCTGAATGGGTGTGATATTGAAGTTCTGACCGAATGCATAGATAGCAAGGTCAAGAGCCGTCATATCGTTTTGTGTCTTTATTACACTGTTACCCTCACCGGGAAGGTCTATTCCCGTTTTTTGAAGATAACCGAATGATTTAAAATAATTGTAAAATCTGTTAATTCCAAGTCGTTCGCCTATGGTCATAAACCATACGTTGCAGGATTGCACAAGTCCCTCGGCAAAGCTAAGTGAGCCGTGTCCCGTCTTAACGTGACAGTGTATCTGATGACCGAACATCGTGAGCGAGCCGCCGCAGAATACGTTGTCATTTTGGAGCTTAACCTCGTTTTCAGTGAGTGCCATCGATGAAGAAATCACCTTAAAGGTCGATCCGGGAATATATGAATCCGAAACCGCCTTGTTTCTCCACATATCAAAAACGTATTTTTGTTTAGCTTCCTTATACTCATCAGTTCCCTCAACGAGTCCGTCATCAATAAGAAACTGAGAATAGTATTCATTCAATGTCCACGGATCGTTAAGGTCAAAGCCGGGTACAGTTGCCATAGCAAGTATAGCTCCCGTTTCAACGTCAACAACGATTCCGCACGCCCTATTTTGCGCTCCACATTCCTTCACGGTAGTGAGGAGCTGCTCCTCAAGCACACTTTGAATGTAAGCATCTATCGTGGTTGTGAGATTTCCACCGTTTTGAGCGGGAATGTAGCTTTCATATTCATAGGGCATCTCGTTGCCGTAGGAGTCCCTCGCGGTAACGTAATAGCCGTCAGTACCTGCAAGGATCTCGTCGTATTGCGACTCGATTCCGTAAATTCCCGTGCCGTCGGCATTCGTAAAGCCGATGACCGAGGATGCAAGCTCGGAATTAGGGTAGTATCTTGTGCTTGTAGCTTCAAGATATATCATATTGTGATAGTCATTTTCATCAATGAACCTTCTGACCTCGTCAGCTTTTTCGTCCATAACGTTTTTTGCTATCGTTCTGTCAAGATATTTGGTGCGCTTGGTTTCCTCATAAACCTTGTTATAATCAACTCCGAGTATGTCGGAAAGTCCGCGTGCAATATCCTTTGCATAATCTATATTTTCTCCGTTATCGTTTGCTTCCTCTTGATTGTTAAGGATAGATAAGGGGGATATAAAAATTCTGTAAGTCGTTATATTCGTCGCAAGAACGTTGCCGTTTCTGTCGTAGATGATACCGCGCTCGGCAGCAACTCTTGACTGTGTGGTCATCTGATCAATGACCTTTTTCAAATATTTATCAAAATCAACCGTTTGTATCCAAAAAATTCTTCCGAGTAATATCGAAAAAACAAGCAATATGGCAACCATCACAACGGTCGCTCTTTTTAATCTTTCGTGATTTGACGAGATATTATTCAAACGTTCACACTCCTTTTCATATACCAACTTTCTTTCCTTACGAAAAATAAACGGTGAGAGCCGGATTCAAGCAAATGGGCCGTTGCTTTTGCTCCGTGTCGTAAGGTCTAACCTCCACGAAAGACCCTTTGACATGCTCTTCACCGTTTTTCAAGTGTGGCAAATGGAAAGAAATCTGCTTTCTTCATCTTATTCGAAGAAGATAAGCATTATGATTTTTCACTTAAATTGTTGAAAAATCCATTCTATGAGAGAAGTAAATGAAGCTTTTTTATAGTCACCCTTCACAACTCCGTCTGTTTTGTTACTCGATATATATTCCGAATTGACGTGCTCCTTGTTGATCATTCCGAGCACCTCTTTCGCATAAAACTCAATATCTATCCCCTCATTTTTCTTGTTAAGCTCGGTTTCAAGCTCAGCGATCTTAAAATCAAGCTCATCCATTTCGTCATTCAATGCGTTCTTTTCGTTTTGAGCAGAGCTCAAAAGAACCATCGAGCTGACTATCATCAAAAGGGATACCGTAATTGCCGCAACGGATAGAATAACTCCCTTAGGCAATCTTGTTTTATTTCCTTCTATTATCTTTTCACTGCTTCGCTCTTCGAGAGGGATCCAGAGCTTTGCCGCCTCTAAAATCAATCTCTTGAGCTTGGGAATAAATTCGTTCTTGTTAGGCATTACGCTTTCTCCTTCCCCGTTCTCGACTTTCTCACGAGATTTTTAGGATTGGTACGATCCGCCTCTTTTTTAAGTTGCTTCTTAACGTCGAGCTTCTTTTTTACCGACAATGTCTGTTCGGTGCCGCGTTTAGTTTTATCAACCTTGCGAAGTAATATCGGAGCGCCAAGCTCAACGTTCGCCTCAGGCGTATATTCGCGCGTCGCCTTGTAATAGCTTGCGAAATCACCCTCGGTCATATATCTGCGCGTGCCGGACACGCCGTTTCTGTATTTTTTAAGATCGGTCACTCCCTTGCGCATCGCACTTGACCTGAGCGCGCCTGTTCGCGCATTTATCTCACGGCTCTTCTGCTCTGCGTATTCGGGACTGCGATCGTAGGTCGCGCCGCGATCTTCATATCTTTTATAAAGCTCATTAAGCGCGTTCTTACTCGATGTCGCCTTTTGAACCTTTTTCATCGCGGATTCCCTTCTATAAGTTATATTTTAAATCAAATCTTTTCCGCAACTCTAAGCTTTGCACTCTTGCTTCTGCTATTCACGGCAAGCTCTGCATCGCTTGGGAGTATTGGCTTTTTAGTTATTATCTTAATTTTTGGATTGTTTCCGCAAACGCACACAGGAAAATCCTTTGGACATGTGCATCCGCTCGCAAGCTGATTAAAGGTCTGCTTAACTATTCTGTCCTCAAGGGAGTGGAACGTAATTATCACGATCCTGCCGCCCTCTCGCATTGCATTAACCGCCGCTTCAATCGTGGGTGCGATAACGTCAAGCTCTTTATTGACCTCAATTCTCACCGCCTGAAAAACTCTTTTTACAGAGCTTAGCTCCTCGCGTCTCGCAAACGAAGGAATTGATTTTTTGATTATCTCAACAAGCTCACCCGTTGTGCTTATAGGTGCTTGCTCTCTTGCCTTGATTATTCCCGCAACGATCTTGGGAGCAAATCTTTCCTCGCCGAAATCGTAAATGATCCTTTTAAGATCATCTGCGGAATATTCGTTTATAACGTTGTATGCAGAGCGAGCGGCTCTGTTATCCATTCTCATATCAAGGGGCGCATCCGCCATATAGGAAAATCCGCGCTCCACCGTGTCAAGCTGATAGGATGAAACACCGAGGTCAAGAAGAAGACCGTCGATTTTTTCAACTCCAACGCTATCAAGCACGTTTTTGATATTTGAAAAGTTATCTCTTACTATTTTTACTCTATCGCCAAAAGGCTCAAGTCTTTTTGTTATTACTTTGATCGCATCCTCATCCTGATCGATGGGAATGAGCAATCCACTCTCAGAGAGTCGCTCCGCAATTTTTGAGGAGTGTCCCGCACCGCCCGCCGTTCCGTCAACGTAAACACCGTCGGGCTTTATGTTGAGATTTTCGATGCACTCGTCAAGGAGCACCGAAAAGTGAGAAAATTCACTCATAATCAAAGTCCGCAATCCTCAAGGGCCTTGCGCATAGCTTCCATATCCTGCTGTGCCTTGTCCTCTTCGTAGGATTCCTCTGCCCAAATCTCTGCGTAATCGCCGCAGCCAATTATAACAGTTCCCTTTGTGATTGATGCGAATTGGAGCATTGTACTTGGGATTATTATTCTTCCCTGTGCATCGGGAGAAACCTCGATTGAATTACCAATCAAGAAGCGGAGCGCCTCTTCGCTGGTCTTTCTGGGAAGGAGCTTAATGGGCGCTATGTAGTTTTCCCATTCCTCTTGGGAATAGATCTTGAGGTAATTACCGCGAATACTTTGAGAAACAACAAAGGTTTCGCCAAGCTCTTCTCTGTACTTTGCAGGCACAAAAAGACGGTTTTTAGCATCAACATTATGTCTGAAATTGTTTGATAACATAACCCAAACTCCTTTCACAAAATCGTGTGAAATTCTTAAAATTCACCACTTTTATTCACTTTTGTGGGATTTCACTCCACGACGCATCACTATTATACTATATATATGGGCAAATTGCAAGAGTTTTTTTATTTAAAACGCCCACAAAATTGAAAACATTTTGTGTTTTATTTATTAACATTTTGTAAACAAAACGAGGATCAAAAGAAATAAAAAAAGCGGCAAAACAGCTCGGTTTTGTCGCTTTTGAACATAAATTTCCCTTTTATATATTTTTATATAATATTAAAAATTTATGGGGACTTTTGTTCAAAGTCCCCAAATTTTATTTGATTATCATTCAACCAGCTTACCCTGCCACATATCGTGGGTGAAAAGATATTTATCAATATCGTTGATTACGGTCGTTTTTTTGCGCGACCAATCGGGTGCGAGAAGGTCATCGGGCGCACCGTCGCCCGTAAGACGCGCGATGACGGTGTCCTTGTGAAAATACTGCAAGGAGTTGGCTACAAGTGCGATATATTTTTCGCGCTCAAGAGGGGTATATTCCCCACTTTCATACCACTTTGCGAGCTTTGTTCCTCTTATAACGTGCAAAAGATGTATTTTCACCATATCGGGATGAAGCGCTCCAACCACCTTGGCAGTTTCCATCATCATCTCATCACTTTCATCGGGCAATCCGAAAATTATATGTATGCAAATACGTATTTTCGAATTTGCGCGGCGCAGTTTTTTATAACCTTCAAGAAATTGCTCATAGGTGTGTCCGCGATTTATCTTCTCGGCTATTTCATCGTGGATCGTCTGCAAGCCAAGCTCAACGGTGAGGTCAACTCGTTCTGCAAGCTCGGAAAGGTAGTCTACCACATCATCCTCAAGGCAATCCGCTCGGGTGGCAACATTCATCGCCACAACGCCCTCACAAAGAAGTGCTGCCTCAAATTTTTCTTTTATCTTATCAAGCGGTGCATAGGTATTTGTGCGCGCTTGAAAATATGGGATGCAACGTTCAACGCTCCACTTTTTTGAGAGATTTCGTCTGCCAATTTCATATTGCTCCGCTATCGGCAAAGTAGCACTTGCGGCAAAATCACCGCTTCCGCGCGAGGAGCAATAAACACACCCACCAAATCCGCATTTTCCATCCATATTAGGACACGAAAAGCCCGCATCAAGCGGAATTTTAGCACATTTACCGCCATAGGTTTTCTTTAAAAAATAGTCATAGGTATAGTATCTTTTATTGCTATCACTATTCTCAAAGGGATTTATTTGTGATTGCTTTATTTTCATATTATTATATGCTTGGGTATTCCGTTTTCGTATTTAACGTCAAGTTCACCTTGAATAAGAGGCAAGAGATATTCGGCGCAGCCGCAGGTTACAGAGTTTCCTCTCTCGTTAATAAACTCGCTCGGAACGTGTTTTACTTTATTAGCGATCTCGCTCACGTCACGATGTGAAATCTCAACAGAATACGGCTTTGTGCTTATTCTTTCAATAGTCATCATCCGTCTTGTAACGCCTTCACTTGCCGCCTTTACTGCGCCCTTTCCAACAAGAACGCTCTCGTCAATATCCGTCTTAGAAACGATATGACCCGCGCATCTTTGAACTATATTAAGCTCCACGGAGCGCACCTTACATCCAAGCTCTGCTTTTATTGCATATTCGAGCGCTTTTCCCGTTCCCGAAAGCTGCTTATGACCGAAAACGTCAGTTGACGCGATGCCAAATCCTTCGCAAACGTAAGTGCCGTCCGCAAATCTTATTCCCTCGGAAACCGCAACCACCACGTTCGGCTTTTTATCGAGAATTGCTCTCAAATCCTCAAAAAATTCCTCTTTATTGAATGCGCGCTCGGGCAGATAGATAAGGTCGGGACATTCTCCACCAAACGCTTTTGCAATACCCGAAGAGGCAGTAAGCCAACCCGCATCGCGTCCCATAATTTCAATTACGGTTACTGCCTTGGTAGTATAAACCGCGCAGTCGCGAATACACTCTGCAACCGTGGTTGCGATGTATTTTGCCGCAGAAGCAAAGCCGGGAGTATGATCGGTGCCTACAAGGTCATTATCAACGGTCTTGGGAACACCTATCACGCGCATCTCATAATCGCACTCCTTGGTATATTCGGAGAGCTTTGCAACCGTATCCATAGAATCGTTGCCGCCGATATAGAAAAAGTATCTTATATCATATTTCTTAAATATTTCAATAAGCTTTTCATAGGTCTCTCTTTCTTCTTCAATTTTAGGAAGCTTTTTACGGCAAGAACCGAGAGCCGCCGCGGGAGTCTGTTCAAGAATATCTATCTTTTCAGAATCTACAAAAAACTCAGAAAGATTCACAATATCCTCGCGCAAAAGTCCCTCAACGCCATTTCTCATACCGTAAAGGGTATTTATACATCCTCCGTGAGCGTTTTCAAGCACTCCGCGGACTACGCCCGCAAGGGTTGCGTTTATTGCTGCGGTCGGTCCTCCGCTCTGTCCAACTATTGCGTTGCCTATAAGCTTTGACATAATTTCACCTCATAAATAATTTGCAGCAGTGTCTAAAATAGCAAAATTTATTAGCCGCTTTTTCTTTGCCAAAACAGGCACAAAGAAAAAGCTAACAAAAAGAAATGCCGTTTCGCCTACGCGGCGAGCGCCACTACGCGTGGAGCGCCACTTTTGAAAAAGTGGACAAAACAATCAATTGATTGGCACTAAAAATCCGCTTTATTTCAAAAAACCGTTTACTATCTGCTCCTCGGCTTCCTGCTCGGTAAGTCCGAGAGTCATAAGCTTGATGAGCTGCTCGCCTGCAATCTTACCGATCGCCGCCTCGTGAATAAGAGATGCATTGATATTGTTCGCCGTGATCTCAGGAATTGCGCGCACGCTTGCATTATCCATAATAATGGCGTCACATTCGGTATGGCCGTAGCACTCGCTATTTCCGTTGATTTTGGAAAGGAAGGTCTGTGTAGAATTATCCTTTGCAACGGAACGGGAAATAACGTTTGTGCTTGATCCCTCTCCGTTGAGATCAACGTTGAATACGGTCTCGGCGTGCTGCTTCCCGTGTGTCATGATTTTTTCCTTAACGATAAGTGTACCGCCCTTGCCAACAACTCCGCTTGTATTACGAACGGTGGAGTCGATACCCTTTATTTGTGTGGTCTCCATCTCAAGATAGCCACCCTCGTCAATTTCAATGATGGTGGTGGGATTCATTGTATTTTCACCGAGTCCCTCCTCTTCACCGTAGTGTCGCTCAACGTATCTTACGCGCGCGTCCTTTCCTACGTGGAAGGAGTGAATGCCGTCATGAGCAGAGTCCTGATCGCCGCAGTTGTGTATTCCACATCCCGCAATAATAGTAACATCCGCGCCCTCACCGATATAGAAATCGTTATAGACCAAATCCTTAAGTCCGCTTTCGCTGATGATGACGGGGATATGGACACTCTCGTTCTTTGTGCCGGGTTTAATAATAATATCAATACCCGGTTTATCTGTTTTAGACACGATATCAATGTTGGCGGTGGTCTTTCTTCCTGCCGCCGCGCCGTTTTCACGGATGTTATAAGCTCCCTCGGGAACTGTGTGAAGGTCGGCCACCTGCATAAGTAAATTTTTCTTTATCTGATCCATAGCAGCCCCCTTATATATTTTCCGTCAATACCGAGCAAGGCGCTCCAGAGCCGAGAACCGAGGGCATGATCTCTTCCTTGGTTCCGCTCTCGCGGATCTCACCGTCGGCAATAACGATTATTCTATCGGCAATATTCAAAATTCTCTCCTGATGGGAGATGATAAGAATAGAACCCTGTGTTTTTTCGTGCATTCTTTCAAATACCTTAATAAGATTGTTGAAGCTCCAAAGGTCGATTCCCGCCTCCGGCTCGTCAAATACGGAAAGCTTTGTTGAACGCGCGATGATCAGCGCGATCTCGATTCTCTTAAGCTCACCACCCGAAAGAGATGCATTCACCTCACGGTTTATATAATCGCGCGCACACAAACCCACCTCGGAAAGATATCCACACGCTTCAGTAACGCTAATTTGCTTTCCCGCAGCAAGTGTGATAAGGTCCTTCACAGTAAGTCCCTTAAAGCGCACGGGCTGCTGAAATGCAAAGCTGATTCCCTTTTTCGCGCGATCGGTAATACTCATATCGGTAATATCCTCACCGTCAAAAAGTATCTGACCGCCCGTGGGCTGATATATACCCGCAATGATCTTTGCAAGTGTACTTTTACCGCCACCGTTTGGACCCGTGATTGCCACAAAGCGCTCGTCTATTTTTAAATTAATGTTTTTAAGTATTGCTTTGTCCTCGCCGTTTTCATCCTTTACAACGTAGGACACGTCTTTAAGTTCAAGCATTTTTGCTCCTTTCTTAGACTATATATAATAAGATTATTAACTGAAATTATTTATTCTTTCATTTTAACAATACATTATAACATATATTTACAGTTTTGTCTATATTTTTTTCATGAATGAACATTATATATTTTGTACAAAAATTAATAGTAATAATTATCGTTATTGATAAAAATTGGTTTTTTGGTCAAAAAATATTGACTTTTTACACTTTTTTGGTATAATATTATTGTAATCAGGTTACCACCTGCTTTATCAATTTGATTTAAGGAGAAAAATTATGAAAAAAACAGTTAGAATTTTGGCAGTATTTATGATCGTTGCAATGCTTTCCGTTTCCCTTGCTTCTTGCGGAAATGTAATTACAGGTAAGTATTCATCAACAGTGGACATTATTGTTTCCAAAACAACAACAACATATGAATTTGGGCTTTTCGGTAGCGTTACCAGAACAGTAGTTAAAGAAGTTATAGGAAGCGATCCCGAAACAACAGGAACCAAGGGTAAATATGAGATCGTTGAAGATCCCGAAAATCCCGAGCAGCTTATTATGGTTTTTGAATTTGAAGGTGAAGAAAGAGCTACTGCTAAATTTGTTCAGGGCGAAGAAGGCGGCGTTAAGTATATTAAGCTCAACGGCGTACAGTACAAGGCTGTAACAGAATAAAATTTGTTTAAATAAAAAATCCCTACGGCTAATGCTTCGGGTTCCTAAGGACAGTTCCTGAAAAATAGGAATAACGAGCATTGCGAAGGTTAAGAAAAAATACGAGAACATTTCGGTGTTTCTCGTATTTTTCTTTTTTGCACATTTGCGGATTTTCCGTTTTTATAGTACACTAAAAGCACCAAATGAAAGGATGGTGAAATATATGGAAAAGTACATTGAAAAAAACGGAATTACCTACGAACTTAGAGGAGAGCAATATTATCCCTTGCTTGGACTTCCCAAACAAAAGGAGATTGGCAAATACGGAAGATTACACCTCGAATATCTCAAAGCGCATCGCAAGGGATACCACACCACGCTTCTTATGGAAGGCACTCTCAATCAGCGGCTCTGCGAAATTGACCTTGCAGCAAAAACGATGCTTGAAAGTATCATCAACCGTCTTGCAGTCGACAGAGGTATAGACGAGAATATGAAAGCTCGCGATATGCTCCGTTGGGTTTCCGAGATGAACAACGTCAAGGCAAGTGCTGAGGAAATCGTCTTGCGGGAGGTGATATTCGTATGAGGTCGGTTATCAACGAGTTATGGTACGGAAACATCATCCCCCAAGAAGATAGTCGAACAAACTCAAAAGAGATGAAGGAACTGCTTGGCTATATGTCAAGGCATCACGAAAATTTGAAGAAGAGCTTCTCCGACAAGCAGAAAGAAGTGTTTGAATAGTTCCACGATTGCTGGAGCGAGTATATGAACTTGGCAGAAGCAGCCATCTGCGAATATGCTTTCAAGCTCGGTATGCAGATTGCTATCGAAATACTAACTGAATAACGACAGGGCTGGCGATAACAATCGTCAGCCCTCCAACATTGCATCAGAGGAAACAAAAAGTAGCGGTTACGGCTTCATCACCTTGATAAAACGAAACATTTCATTAGGTCCCTCGTCGGGATCGTACTTTTCATCTTCGGGTATATCGTGTTCGGGCTGAAAATACTCACACCAAAACTGATCGATCTGAAAACCGCACTTATTTACATAGAAATGGATATTGCGTTTTTCAAAATAAGGGGTACAGGTTTCCCAAACCTTCGTTTCGGGGTGCAGAGCCTCAACCGATTGCCACGCGCCATAGCCGATGCCTTTACTGTGCGCTTCGGGCAGAACAAAGAGAATATCCAAGTGGTTATGATGTGTTTCCTTGTCAATCGTGAGTATCAAGCCACCGACCTTTTCGCCGTCAAGCATTATGCGGTAGGTTTCGCTATTTGGGTTGTCGATGGATTTTTCAATGGTCGTGCGTGAGATGATTTCACCGTCACCGTCAATATGGTCATCACGCTCACCAAACTCCATCATCGCACCATACTTGAACGCCCATTGATTGTCAAGAATAAATTGCTCGCGGTCATCTGACATAAGTGGAACAAGAATAACTTTCGTGTTTTTCATAAAAATACCTCCAAAATAAAAAATAGAGCTTCGGCTATTGTTTCACAATAACCCAAGCTCACTTGGACACCTAATCCGGCATCACGGTACTACGGTACACAGCCTCCGGTGACAAATATTCAACGCAAATATTTTACCACAAAAATGTGGATATGTCAAGCAAACGGTTGAAATATTCATAAAAGTATGGTACAATAAACTCATCGATAAATAAGAATTTGTTAAACTGACTGACGTTCTCGTGTCAAAGGTATTGACAGAAACGGCAAAATATGATATAATTATTCGAATGAAAAATATTAAGGAACCAGC
Organism: Eubacteriales bacterium; assembly: GCA_045125655.1. Classification (GTDB taxonomy): domain Bacteria; phylum Bacillota; class Clostridia; order Oscillospirales; family CAG-272; genus RGIG4608. Next base: position 26,512 of record JBGVNP010000196.1, read on the forward strand.
TGACTGCAGAGGACGTTGGTTTCTTAATGCTTTTTTGAGGGAAATCTTATGGTTAGAAAAAAGAAATATACACTTTCAACCACGCAGATCATATTGCTCAGCTTTCTCGCGACCATTCTCGTAGGAAGCGGACTTTTAGCATTGCCGATCAGTTCCGCAAGCGGTGAAGCCGTGCCATATCTTGACGCGCTGTTCACGGCAACCACCTCTACCTGCGTAACGGGTTTGGTTACACTTCCCACGGTATCCACGTGGAGTGTGTTCGGGCAAATCGTCATATTGCTTTTGATACAGGTCGGCGGTCTTGGTATCATCACCATTATGTCGGGGCTGATGCTTCTTCTAAACAGAAAAATGGGCATCGGTGACCGATTGCTCATTCAGGATGCCTTTAATCTCAATACGATGTCGGGACTTGCAAAATTCGTGAAAAACGTGCTGTTCGGCACGCTGATCATTGAAGGCATCGGCGCTCTGTTGTATATGCTCGTATTTGTTCCCGAGTTTGGTGCGAGAGGTATATGGATATCGGTATTTAATTCGGTTTCAGCCTTTTGCAACGCAGGTATTGACATTATCGCAGAAAACAGCCTTTGCAATTACGCAACCAATCCGCTGATCAATATTGTCACCTCTGCGCTCATCATTCTCGGAGGACTTGGATATATCGTATGGTGGGATGTGCTTCGTGTTGTTAAGAGCCGTTCGCCAAAGAACAGAAGGATATTCAGGCATCTGACCTTACACTCAAAGATTGCCATTACCGTTACCGCAGGACTCGTTCTTGTCGGTGCTATCCTCATATTTGTTTTTGAATATTCTAATCCGTTGACCATTGGAGAGATGTCCTT
>JBGVNP010000197.1:0-1875 GCA_045125655.1 Eubacteriales bacterium
AAACTTGAATTTGACGAAGGAGTGAGAGTGTATGAAAAAGATTATAGCAATGGCACTTGTAGTCATTTGCTTTTGCGGGTTGGTAGGATGTTCACAAAAAAATGACGAGGTGTTGCACCTTGGCTTAAACGCAACGGTTGTGGAGATTGATACTTCAAATCACATTCTCTATGTTACAGACTTAGGAAATGATGAAATCTTTGGCGATAGATGTGGCATTGATTGCAATGAAGCTATTGAAAAATACAATCTTTGCTATGTCAACTATGATGCTGAAGATGATGTTAGAACGATTGAATTTGATGATTTCAAAGTCGGTGATGATGTAATCATCGGTTTATATGATAGCGAAAAAGAAAACGCCTTTAATAAGACTGCTGTTGCTGAGCAAGTCCAACTTGCAACGCAAAGAATGAACTAAATTCCAATTTGATAAGGAGTGTGATTGTATGAATAAGAAAATTTCAAGAATAATTGGTCTGGTAATGGTGGTAATTGCCATTGTATTTGTGGTATTCGCATTGAACCATCCCGAAATGAGTTTCCCTTGGAATAACACAATTACTTGGGTATTGTATGGTTTGTATGCTATCGTGACAGCAGTATTACTTATTGCTCCCACAAAGAAGAAGTAAGCCAATTCCAATTTGACAAAGGAGTGTGATTGTATGAAAAGAATAATCGCAATGACTTTGGCGATTGTCTGCCTTTTGGGGTTGTGTGGCTGCAATAATAATGCTGATAGTCCAGCAGAACACGAAGCAGTTTCAGCAGATTATGGCAAGGTTATTGACCTTGCCAAAGAAGAATTTGCAGAAGTTTTCAAGGAGTTCGAAGATGTGCAAATAGAGGAAACCACAACTATGGCAAGAACAGACGATGCAAAAGAGATTGTTGTGCAATTCAAGTATTCCTCAAGCAATGGTAATGGCTTGTATGGTTTTCTTTATACTGTGGAGGAAAAGGCACACCGAAAAGTGGTCTATGCCGATAAGCAGATGCTGGAGGAAAATATCGTTCGCAAGCATACGGCATGCCTTATTGTGGACGAAGAAATCGGGGAGATATCGGAGTCAACCACCGGAATAGGAACCCTTCATACTCCAGTGGCTGAACCGTCTGAAAACACCATACGCCGCCGTAATGTACTCAAAACGTAAAGGAGGTTCCCATGAGCTACTTCAACCACATTTATGCCGCCTCGCCCGATGAGCTTCCCCATCGGGCGAGGACTGTTTATATATATCTTTATGACCGAGCAGGAAAAGGAGTTGACTGCTGGCCCGCGGTAAAGACTATTGCCTCCGACTTGCAGCTCTCCCGCAGCACCGTCAAACGTGCCCTGAATGATTTGGTCAAGGCAGGGCTTATTGAAAAGGAACCACGTTATCGAGAGAATGGGAGTAACACTTCCAACAGGCTGATTTTAAAAAATCAATAACCCGAATAAGTAAAAAAGCGCAGCTCCCACCAAGGGGAAACTACGCTTTTTTGCTGAACCGGGGTTCGGTCCATGGTGGACCCACCGGAACCTCTCACTCTAAGAATATTTATTACAGAAAAAGAACAGAGTGTATCTTTATATGTTTTTATATAATATAGTAAGAGCTATCATAGGAACACTATTTTTGCAAATTAAGGGTATACAAAAAATTTAAGGTTACAAAGAAGTGGGCCTGTCTCCTCTATCTTGACATAAAAAAATAAATGTGATATACTATCGTAGATTTTAATAAATAAAGGAGGCTTACGTGTGTTAATTCGTGTACGCAAATAAGGCAATAAAAAGCAGAACTATCTATTCCACATTGTGGGCTTTTTTCGCTTGCGTCTACGAATAAACACGTGCTTATAAACATTATGTGACTGTATAGT
>JBGVNP010000198.1:0-6871 GCA_045125655.1 Eubacteriales bacterium
ATACATTGCACTGCGAGCCAATCTTTTCCACAACGTGCAACTGATGTTTGCAAAATTCTATAACGGTAAGCACGTGCGCCGCCGTTCAACCGACTTGGCAGGTATATGATAGTGAATAAAGAAAAAATCATAGCAGAAAACATCAAACGGCTGGGAGCAATCTCAGCCGTTTACAATCCCATAACAGGAGAAGGCTCCACCTCGCTACCCCGTAAGCAGGTTGCCATAGAGGGATTCCCATTGCAGGAGATGTTCCTCCCAACCACTATGCTTGCAGATGAAAGCATAAGCAGGCTCGTGGAGGTGGGAGCTACCCGTTATATCGAAAAACGAGATGGGCACAATGCCACGAACAAGAGCATAGTAGCCCTATGGCTCGACTTTTGCCTCACACGCATAAAACACGACTTCGAATATTGGGCGAGGAGTATGACAACCATATCGGACAAAGGCAAGGGGCGCGACATTCCGTTCACACTGAACCGCGCACAAAGGCAATACCTTGCAGCAATGGAGAAACTACGCCTGGCAGGCGAACCAATAGATATAATACTATGCAAAGCCCGCCAATGGGGCGGCAGTACACTCACACAGCTATATATGCTGTGGATACAGTTGGTTCACAAACGCAACTGGAACAGTGTTATATGCGGCGACATAGAGAAACAGTCATCCATAGTAGCCGGTATGCTTGCCAAGGTGATAAACCGCTACCCACGTTGGGCAACGGGCGGCAGACAGATAACGACTGCCCCCTACCAGGGGGCACAAAAGACAAGAGTGATAAGCTGGAGCAATAGCCGCTATTCGTTGGGCTCCTCGCAAAAACCCGATTCGCTACGCAGCGAGGACATAAGTATGGCCCACCTTACCGAGGTGGGCTTGTGGAAAGCCACACAGGGGCGCAAACCCGAGGACCTCGTGCAATCAATCTTCGGCTCAATTGCATCGGGAGCATACACGATGAAGGTACTCGAATCTACCGCTAAGGGAGTGGGCAACTTTTTTCACCGCACCTGGATAGATGCCACCGAGGGGCGCAACAACTTCACTCCCGTGTTTATCCCGTGGTACAGCATAGACATATACAGCAAGCCGATGAAAGAGAGCGACTACCCCGCCTTCATTGACAGCCTTAACGAGTATGAGCAACAGTTGTTTGGGCTCGGTGCCACACTGGAGGCTATCGCCTGGTACCGCGACAAACGGCGCGAAATGCCCGACGAATGGCGCCTCTTTTCGGAGTTTCCGTCAACTGCTGCCGAGGCTTTCCAAAGCACAGGACACCGCGTGTTCCGCATATCGTATGTAAACAATATACGCCGCACCTGCGTGCCGGCACCATTCAAGGGCGATATAGTGAGCCGTGGTTACACCACCAACGAACAAGGGAAGCAGGTGGAGCAAACGGAATTTCTACCCGCTGCACCCGGCGAGGATACAAACGAGAACTCGCTGTGGGTGTGGCTGATGCCCGACAACGAACAACCACTGCGCGACCGCTACATAGTGGCAGTGGATGTGGGCGGTGTGAGCGACAAAGCCGACTATTCCTGCATTGTGGTAGCCGACCGTCTTGCAATGCTCGAGGGCGGGGTACCCGAAATAGCAGCCTGCTGGCACGGCCACATAGAGCACGACAAACTGGCATGGAAGGCTGTGGAGATAGCGCGCGCATACGGCAACGCCCTGCTTATAATAGAATCGAACACATTGGAAACAGAGGGCACCGAAGGCGATAATTTCGAATACATACTTAACGAAATAGCCGGCAAATACAGCAACCTCTTCAGCCGCACATCGCAGCAGGAGATAAAACAGGGGCGCCCACGCCGCTGGGGTTTCCACACCAATAATGCCACCAAACCTATGGTTATAAATTTCCTGATAAAAGCTCTGCGCGACGAGCTCTACATAGAACGCTGCCTGCAAACCACGTACGAACTCGACCTCTACGAACTCAAAGAGAACGGCAAGGAGATGGGTGCCGTCGAGGGCAATCACGACGACCGTGTTATGGCAACAGCCATACTCATATGGGCCTGCTACAACCACCCCCTGCCCCAACGCCCGGCAAACGGACAGAACAGCAAACGTCGCACCCGCATTGTGAGTGAGGCCAGCATATAGAAGGAAGCATACAATGCGCATTAAAGACGATGCCATAATGCAGAACATCGCCTTTTGGGCAGGCCCCGTGCATGCCCAAAAGCCATTGCCCCTACAATAAAAAATTGCGAGATGGTAAATCACCTCGCAATTATCCAAAGCCCCAAGCTTGATCTCTCGCGCTACGCGGCGACTTTGTGATGCAAATATAAATACTTTTTTATGAAACCCGAAGAACTAATGATTGTAATTTACTACGAAATTAGTATCTTTACATAAGAAAGGAGGCGATTCGGCATAATGCAAATAAATTTGCTTTCTGAACTCACCTTTCACTTTCTTTGAAATATCGAATACACCGCAAAACACGCAGAGGCTCTTAATTGGTACGTTGTAATTTGCTTCGAAATTAGTTTCTTTACATAAGAAAAGAGGCGGTTCAGCATAATGCAAATAAATTTGCTTTCTGCACTCACCTTTCACTTTCTTTGAAATATCGAATACACCACAATACGTGTATCGCAATAAGAATCAAGAAATTACAGAGAACATTTGAAATAAAAAAGTATTCGAGCAAATCGGCTTATCCATAAAGATGGGCCGATTTTTTATTTTCTAAAAATAAGAGCCACATTATTATCGAGCAAGGCGTCAATAGCCCCTTGTGTTATAGTTATCTGCCTATTATCAAGCACCACCACACCTATATCCTCAATGGGAATTGTACGTATAGTGGTCTCTTTGAAAAAATCAGGCAAAGAACGGCTTTTCTCTACCTCGGGAAAGCGTATTTCAAGTTGCTGCATACGCAGGCTTAAATATGCCGGATTTCCAAAATAAAGTGTGCGTTTTATCATTTTTCTACTATTTTGCCAACAACTGAAATCTGTACTTTACGAGGGTTTTGCGCTTTAAGAGAAGACAATGAAACTCTTACTAATTTACCCATACTCTTTGACAACATTTCATTCTTTTCGCCATTATATTTATCATCTACATTTGTTTCTAAATGATGTCTGAAAAAGTAATCTCCTTTTGTCAATTTTTGTACTCTATATAGGTGTTTGCTTAATTTGGCGTAATCGCCACAGCGCATTGCATCGTTATACTCATCGTCACTCATTCCTAGTACAAACATATCGTTCTGCTGCATAGACAACACAAGCGACCAACCCCTATCGGGTAATTGCGCTACAAAATCTTCAGTCATTTTGTCGTTAATATTATCCCACACTAACGATGGATTACCTATGACAACCGGTAGATTATGTTTTTTACGCTCTACTGCGTGCCAAAATGTTACAACGTGTTCCTTCCACTCACCTTTCCCGTTTATATATATTGCCACGTGATGATTATTTGCGGGTTTTACAAACGCAGTAGCCTCACCACTTTCATTATAACGAACGGAAGCCACAGCCGACAAGCCGGTATGGCAACGTACAGTTCTTATTATATTTCCTTGATGGTCGTATAGAGGTTCTGCAAATGCATTCTTTTCATTACCACAAAACTCATTCAGTCGAGCTGCCACAATATCCCTTATGCGCTTATCCACAATATCCTTGACGCATTTTGAATCTATTGACGACAAAGGGTATTTAATAACATATTTATTAACATAACGGGTATTCCCTTTTTTATCTTTCTCGGGTTGCTTTATACAACCATAAACACTCTCCTCACTCAAAGCACCACGTGGTATAACTATACCGCTTTGCGCAAGCACACGCTTGCCACCACGACGAACATATCTCTTACCGAGCGTGGCAACACGCTTTCCGGCCTTAAATGAAATTAGAATATTTTCCACCGCTGCAAGAACCTCTGCTGTAGAGAAATGTGGTTGCGATATTATATAACGTTCAAGCCTCGATAATTTCTCACGATACTGCTCGCCCTGCTTGTCTGTCGATTCGAATGGCACATCCTTCAACGAACTCAAATTATTCAATCTTTGAATATACCCCTGCTTGGTGCAAGCTATTGTAAGAGCGTCAAGTGCGTGATGACGATGATCGAGGCGTTTATTCCACCCCACGATGCGTTCCTCGCTGTGTTTCTGCCCTCTATGCTCAATTTCTACCATTTCTGTCAAGCCGCCCTTTTTATAGCACGACAAGTTAAGGGTGTGTAATACAATATCCCACCCCCAAGTATGACGCAAGAAATCCGTAACACTACCACTTGTGGCAAAAACATTATAACACACGCCCAATAGTATCTCCTTAGCTTTCTTGGCAATATATTGGCTCTCTCGCAATTGTCTATCAATAAAATCATCGGGTATTTCATTTGCAGGCATCAACAACTTGTTATATTTTGTTTTGCTTATTTTGTGCCCAAAGAAATATTCATTCACCCTATCCACATATTTTTGAAACTCTGTATCGCCTTTGCTTTTCATATAATCATAAGCTGTACGATTGTTCTTCTCTTTATTACACTTACGGCAAGCACATACCTTATTTGAGAAACTGTCATCAAACAACAACGATTTGGGAATTATATGCTCCACCTCAACTTCGTAGCCTTGCAAAAAATTATGTACATTCACAGGCTGTCCGCAGTACATACAAACCTCACCACTCTCTTTCCACAATTTATATTTCTGCAAACGACTGCGAGTAGGTGCAAGGCCATACTCTTTTATCAACGTAGCATTTCTATCGTTCTCTCGTTGATTGGCACTCATTGATTTACTTGCCTGTTCACGTTCCTCCTTGCTTTGTTTCAGCTCGCGAGCGAGTTCTATTCTTATTTCATCAAATTTTCCATATTTCTCAATCAAAGCATTTACAACATTTATCATTTGATTGAGAATCTTTTCAACAACAGGCTGGCGCAAAGCACCTTTGTCGAGTTGCTTCAAAAATGGAAGCAGTTGCCTACTCTCATTTTCTTCTTTTGTCATTGTTTTATTTGCATATCCTGCCAGCTCACAAGCCTCGGAATACATACAACCCTGCTGTAGGAATGGTAAAACACGGCGTATAGCACGTGTAGACTTATTACCATACCCCATTTTTACAAAATCTATATTACATAATTTTGCGAGCACACACTCGTCTTTTATTGCAAAGTTTTTGACAAGTACGTTGCGCAATTTCTCTTGGTCCGAGATTGAATAAAGCACGTGCCACAATTTATTCAAAGGTTCATTCTCAAATCTGCTATCAACTATAGGAATAATTTCTCCAGTCTCAGTATCAACATTTCCACTATCAGCAGTTGAAATATCAAAACGTAATAATTCTTCTTTGTTACCTACCCCCTGCAAAGCATTTGCAAGAATAACTCTTGTAACATTTCCTTGCAATCCGGTTCCTAAAGCCTTTCCACCATACCAACCATCTGACTTCTTTATACCCAATATCTTATACAAATCTTGAACTTTAAGCTTCTCGTGAGTATTCATAAACTCAAATATTTTGAGTTTATCCTCAAGAGTTATGTAGTATCTATCCTTTACACGATTTTCCAATACAATATTATTTACACTCTCCCATATTTTGCATACTTGAAAAAGCGGTGCCGAACGTGGAACCACCCTGGGAGCAATATTTATTGTTTTTCCATTTACGACAAACGAAGAAGCCTCTAATTCGCATCTTGCTACCAGATGCTTGCAAGATTTCAGTGGCCTCTGATAATAGATTATTCTATTTCTTATCTCATCAATAACATCATCGGTTAGTATATTAGGATAGAACAGCTTTTGAGTAGAAATGATTCTATCAAATTCTTCCATATATGCTAATCGCGGAAAAATATTATCCTTGCAGCGAAACGATTTGTCAGCAGATAATTTCTCAAAGAAAAACTCACCAATGGTAACATTCCGTTCTTTAATAGTAGCATATCTTTCGGTTATAGCCTTCAAATAGAGCGACTGTTTCTTATCGGCAGCATCACCTTTTACTGAACGATAGCCACGTTTTTGATTTAGATGGAACAACACTCGCCCAAGTTCCGGCAAAGAAATCTGCTCACGTGTAGCCCGAGCCCTTAATCCCCACAAATCAACAGCTTTCAACGAAACCAATGTTTCGTCGTACATCATACCCAATTTTCTTAATACAAGTAAAAGGTTGTAACGACGCATTTGGTAACGGTCATACCCTTTACGCTGAGTACGCTTTTGAGTACGTTCCGCATTTTTGGTTATAGTCTGTCCTTTTGAGAATTGGTTTGCATCATCTACAGAGAGTGGAATTATTCTACAACCAATATCTATTATTTGATTTTCTGTATTTTCACCCTCGTGTACAACAGCCCATCCTATACTGGAGCTACCCAAATCTAAACCAAGAATCTGCTTCATCTTCATTTATAAATTTTATTCTGCGCTAAATTTAATAGATTTATCATTTACAATCTTGTTTTTACAATTATATTATTAAATTTGCAGTACTAATTTCAAAGCAAATCACAATAAGGATTATTCCGTTGTGAAAACATTTAGAGGGGGACATTAACATTGGTTAATGTCTCGTTCTTTTTTATATATAATCAGGGCTACGGCGAAGATGTAGCCGCGCGGGGTGCGATAGGAGAGCATTACCGGGAGAGGAGGTCAATACCATAAATAAAAAAAGACACTCGATTGAGTGTCTTTTATAAAAACGGCGATGACCTACTCTCCCACAAATCTTTGCAGTACCATCGGCGCTGTTGGGCTTAACTTCTCTGTTCGGAATGGGAAGAGGTGGAACCCCAACGCTATCAATCGCCTGAATATCGGTGTTCGTCTTTGAACAAG
>JBGVNP010000199.1:0-2806 GCA_045125655.1 Eubacteriales bacterium
CTTACTCTACTTTCCTCAACAAATCGCACGCAGGGCGGTACACGGCGAAACAGGTTTGAAAAACCTTTCCCCTCGTTGTTGGCGAGGGGATTTTGTCACAGGTTGAAGCTGTCGGTCAGTCCAACCAATCTGGTTGTGTCACGCTTGACGTAGTAGAGTTCCGTTATTTCTGAGGTCGTATGCCCAAGCAACTCCGCAACTTGCTTTACCGATAATGATTTCACACTACCATCTGGCTGTTTAACGCCGTTGATCAACCGTGTGGCGAAGGTGTGTCTGAATGTGTGCAGCCCTTTATGCGGAAGCCCTATCGCGTCGAGAATACGGTAGAAACGATTTCGCATATTTCTTGGATTGGTGAAGTTGCCATTCTCGTCAGGTATGAGCGGCTTGTCTTCTCCGAGATACACTTCCTCGCGCAGTTTTTGAATCATTTCTATCGCCGTATCGTTAAGAGGTACGTCACGTTTGCTTGTTTTACTTTTCAGCTTACCAACCTTTACCTCGAGTTTACCGACGTAATCCAAGCCATCTCTATGCGTCCTCTTTATATGGAATTGTTTCTTGATATTGTTTAACTAAATTAAGAATAATCTTAGCCATTTTCTTCTCCGTCGTATTCAGAATTCAAAAAATCTCGCGCCTTTTCCAAGTCAAGAACTCCGTTATGCTCAGCGACGAGTTGCTCCGATACGGCATTCTGATCCTGTATAATAAAAGTTGACACATGGTACTCGAACAAAACGAGAAAAATAGAAAAATAAATTCCCCCAAAAGGCTGCTCTGAAAGCAACGTCGTGTAGCATATTTACCGGCGATAGTCAAGGGTAAAATGAACGGCTGGCGCCGCCCTTGACAATCACCGGAAAATATGCGATAAGTAGACACGGCGGCATAAGCCGCCCTCTCTCAAAGAGCGCTTTTCACGGGAGCAAAAAAACAAAGGAGTGTCAACAATGGCAGAACAAAGGCAGTATGACGATGAATACAAGGTACAGGCAGTGAAGTTGGCGAAAAAAATCGGTCAGTCGAAGGCAGCGGAGGAATTAGGGATTCCAAAGAACACCCTATACGGATGGGTCAGAAAAGCGCGTTTGGGTTACATAGACCTTGGTAAAGGTACTCAGACTCCCGAAAGTGCGATGAGCTTGGTAGTGGAACTGAACGCGCTGCGGAAAAAGACCCGTGAACTTGAAAAAATGAATAAGCGTTTGGCAGAAGAGAATGAAATATTGGCGGACGCAGCCGCTTTTTTCGCCGCAAACCGTCGGAAGTCGGGAAAAACGAAAGAATGATTTTCATTGACAGCAGGACTGACGGCGGTAAGATCAAGGGAAAAGTGGCGATATATTGCAGGCTGATGGAAGTCAGCAGGCAGGGATTCTATGAGCATCTCCGCACAAAGGACAAACCTTACAAATATGAAGCCCTGGTCAAGGCGATCAGGGAGATCATCGAGGAAGATGAATACAACGATACCTACGGCAGAAACAGGATGTATCAGGCGTTAAAGCTGAAATTATCTGAGTGTTTTAAGCTCCCATGCAGAGAGACAGTGCGCAAGGTCATGAGAGAAAATCATCTGAGCGTTCCGACAAAACACAAGCCGAACGGAATCACCAAAGCCGACCGCGAGGCGCAAAAATCGGATAACAAAATCAAGCGTGACTTTACAGCAGATCAGCCGTTTGTGAAGGGCGTTACGGATATTACGGAAGTGCCTGCCAAGGATGGCAAGCTGTATGTTTCGGCTATTTTCGATTGTTATGATTCGGAGGTGTTGGGTTTGTCGATGGACAACAACATGAAGGCTGATCTGTGCGTCAAAACGATTGTCAATGCGGTAAAAATGCACCCTCAGCTTCGTGGAGCGATCATCCATTCCGACCGCGGCAGTCAATATACGAGTGCCAAATACCGCGCTGCCATTGCTAAAACCGGAATCATTCAGAGTATGAACAGCGCCGGCGGCAGGTGCCACGACAACGCCAAGTGCGAGAGCATGTGGGCAAGGATGAAGGAAGAAATATTTTACAGCCGAAACAGAAAGCCTGAGAATTATTCTATTAAAGAATTAAAATCAATGGTCTGGCAATACTTCCTCAGCTATTGGAACAACCGCAGGATCTGTTCCGCTAACGACGGCTTGCCGCCTTCAGTCAAGCGGAAACAGTATTTTCATGACTTATTGGCAGTTGCTTGATTTTGTTCGAGTTAAATGTGTCAAGTATTATTGACAGGTTCATAACGTATCTAAGGAAATGTGTCAAGAGCTTTTCCGAGCTATTTCGTATTACCCAGCTGCATCGCAGCCGCCGAAAAATGACGTGCGGTTTTCGAAGAAAAAACGAGGTCGGGCAGCGGTCATAATCCACGACAATGACGTGTGAAAATCGGGTTTGTCACATGCGATTTGGGATAGAATGAAATGCACATGATGTGCGTATCACACGCGGTAATACAAGTTCTTACCCAAATCAACGTTTTTGTGTTGAAAAACACTTGACAAAACCGCGTGTCTGCGGTATCATAGTTCCTGCAAGTGAGCGAGGCTCACCTAGCAGCATATTTTATTTAGGGGTATAGCTCAGTTGGTAGAGCAGCGGTCTCCAAACGTCAACCGCGACTTAATTCCCCGCATGATTACTGGACTTCTCAGGCTTGAAACGTCGGTTTCAAGCCTTTTTTCGTGTTTTCAATTTTGCAAGTCGTTAAAATGATTTATGCAAAATCGAGGTCAAATCCTGCAAAAGATTTCGGAACAGCATCAAAAGACCAGCACTCTTTCATTAGGTTGAAAAGGACT
>JBGVNP010000200.1:0-3049 GCA_045125655.1 Eubacteriales bacterium
AGCAAATCATAGATTTTTGAGCCGCCTGTTAAAATGGCGAAAAAATCGTTATATGTTGTGGGATACAAAGTGTCACACAACACGATTTGCGCGAAATATTGCCGCGAAGCTGATTAAAAAAGCTTTTTGGTTCTTTTTCTCAAAAAAGTAACCGCCCGCCGCGCAGGCGAAAAAACGCCGTTTCTTTTTGGGAACTTTTTCTTTGGGGCTACTTTCTCAAAGAAAAAGTGGATAAAAGAGGAGCAGTCGCTATAGTTTGTGGCACTATCTTTAAATACCAAGACTTTTTAGCCGCTTTTCTTTGACAGCAGAGGCGCAAAGAAAAGCTATGGAAAAGAAACGCTGAATGCGCTTAAGCCGCGCGGCTCTGCTACGCGCAGGGCGCCACTTTTGAAAAAGTGGACAAAACAACCGATTGGTCTGTGCGAACATAGTGCTCGCCAAATCAAAATTTGAAATTACAGTTTAAAGGTATATGGCAAAAGCTCGGAGAGAGCCGCCTCTTCGTAGTCGCCGTCGTTTGTCGTTACCATAACGACCTTGAAATCGGGCGCACAGAACTCACTCATAACCTGTCGGCAAACGCCACAGGGCGCAGTAACGCCCTTAATATCACCCGCGTGTCCGCCCACGATAGCGATCGCCTCGAACTCACGCTCGCCGTTATGTACGGCGGAGAAGATGGCAACACGCTCGGCGCAGACCGTTGGTGTATATGACGCGTTTTCAATATTCGCGCCCGTGTAAATTTTGCCCTCTTTAGTGAGAAGCGCCGCACCTACCGTAAATCCCGAATAGGGCGAATATGATTTTTTCATCGCATCAATCGCCGCGAGAGCGAGCGCACGATAATCCTTTTTATTTTCTATCATTTTGGGTTCTCCTTTCGATAAGGAATTTGGTTTGGATTTGTCAGGGGAGTAAAACATTAAATCGCAAAACGAAATCTCCCCTTCAAACTCCAATTTATAAAATGTTCTAATATTCAACAAATTATATCATACTTTCGCCCTGACACGTATAATCTATTCCGAGATAATCCGCAACGGTTGCGGCAATATCGGAATATGTCGAGCGCGTGCCGAGATTTGCGGGAGTGATATTCTTGCCGTAAATAATGCAAGGAACGTACTCGCGCGTGTGGTCAGTATGATGATCGCCGGGGTCACAGCCGTGGTCGGCGGTGATGATGAGAACGTCGTCATCGCGCATTCCCTCGATGAATGAGGGAAGCCATCTGTCAAACTCCGCAAATGCATTCGCATAGCCGTCAATGTCCTGACGGTGTCCGTAGAGCATATCGAAATCAACGAGATTTATAAAGCAAAGTCCGTCAAAATCCTTGTCGAGCGCGGCAAGAGAAAGCTCCATACCCTCGGTATTGGAGTGTGTGAACACCTTTTCACTCACGCCCTTGCCTGCGAAAATATCATATATCTTACCGATGGCATAAACGTCCTTGCCCTGCTCGCAGAGCGCATCAAGAACGGTGTGTCCGTATGGCTCGAGCGAGAAATCGTGGCGGTTTGCCGTTCTCTTAAAGGGATGCTCACCGATAAAGGGGCGCGCAATAACTCTGCCCACCGCGTGCTTTCCGCAAAGAATCTCACGAGCAATGCGGCAGTATTCGTAGAGCGTTTCAATGGGAACGATATCCTCATGCGCGGCGATCTGGAAAACAGAGTCCGCACTTGTATAAACAATGAGATCACCCGTTTTCACATGCTCCTCTCCGTAATCACGGATAACGTCCGTGCCCGAATATGGCTTGTTGCAAAGAACTCCCCTACCCGTTCTCCTTGAAAATTCATCAAGAACCTCTTTTGGAAAACCGTCGGGATAGGTAGGAAGCGGATTTTCAGAAACGATTCCCGCGATCTCCCAGTGACCGATGGTGGTGTCCTTGCCCATTGATCTTTCGGCAAGACGCGCTACGCGCGCGGTGGGATTATCGACAGTGCCAAGAAATTCAAGACCGTCGATATTGCCGATACCCATTTTTCTAAGATTCTCACAAGAAAACTTGGTAGAATTTGAAATTCTCTTGATCGTGTGGCAGTCGCGGTCACCAAATTGAGCGCAGTCGGGCATAGCACCCGCGCCACATGAGTCGAGAACAATTAAAAATACTCTTTTTTTCATTTAGTTTTTTCCTTTTAGTTACAAAAATAAACTGCACCACGCCTCGCGGGCGCCAGTTTTTTTAATGATTTGGTTTGCTATTGAATCTGAAAAGATCCGTTTTTCTTCAAAAATTTAATAAAGTCCTCGCTGTTACCAACGGAAAACGCATCTTTTTTTAATATCATATCACTCGAGCCAAGTCCCGATGTCATAACGATGTAATTATTTGTTTCATAGAAAGCATAGATTTTCTTTGGATTAAAGGTTTTAGTTTTCTCCCCGTTTTTCCATTGAACCTCATTTTCGCTTACTGTAACAATCGACATAGCTTCATCCGGGCTTTTTGAGCTTTTGTTTATCATAATGAAATACGAAAGAACAATGCAACAAACGCATATTAACCAAGCCACACAAACCAATGATGCCATAAAATTAAATATTTTTTCCAATTGCGGTAGTGTTTTCGTTGCTTGGGATACTAACAAAGATGACAAAATGCCCATGATCAACAAAGCATACGCCAACTTCATCATTTTAGTTTTGAAATACAAATGGGTTGTAGTTTCCTTTGCCATCGCTTTATTGTATGTAAATCTGTTGTAAAATAACGGCTCGTTCATTCGTTGTGTTCTCCTTTGAGTAAGAAATTCAAATTTTGATTTGTCGCGCACGTTGTTAGCGCAGACCAATCGGTTGTTTTGTCCACTTTTTCAAAAGTGGCTCTCCACGAGTAGTGGCGCGGTTCAAGGGCGCGCAGCCCTTGGCTCGGCGTTTCTTTTGTTAGCTTTTCTTTGCGCCTATTTCGTCAAAGAAAAGCGGCTAAAAAGTCTTGGTATTTAAAGATAGTTTGCCTTTTGTAACGCTTTTTTCTTTGGCAAAATAGCCACAAAGAAAAAAGCTTGGCAAAAAAGAAATGGCGTTTTTT
>JBGVNP010000201.1:0-3548 GCA_045125655.1 Eubacteriales bacterium
CCCGTCCGCCACTAAGTTATCTTCATTCCATCCGAAGACTTCCTTCCAATAACTCCGTTCGACTTGAATGTGTTATGCACGCCGCCAGCGTTCATCCTGAGCCAGGATCAAACTCTCGAATTAATTGTATTAAAATCACACATCAGTGTGTTCCAATCGTTTCGAGCTTTTTTTCTAGCTTCTTTTACTTTTTGTTTGAGTAGTATTCTCTTTCAGAATTTCTAACGAGATCTTTATTTTCGCACTATACTTTTTTCGCTTTGTACTTCTTCAATCTCTTGTTGTTCAATTTTCAATGACCAATTTTCGCTGCCCTTCAAAATATACAGCTCCGTTATTATATCACAACAAGCTATCATTTGTCAACACCTTTTTTCAAAAAAATTAAACTTTTTTTCATAATTTTGAATATTTGTTAAAAACTCCCAAAATACTATTTTAATTCTTTAGTTTGGAGGGTTGTAATGCTTAACGTTTTGTTCAAAACCATACTTATATATATGCTTCTTCTTGTAGCAATGAGACTGCTCGGCAAGCGTCAGCTTGGACAGCTTGAGGTATCCGAGCTTGTAACAACAATCCTTATTTCAGAAATTGCTTCTGCACCAATTGTAAACGAGAGTATGCCACTATATCTTTCGGTAATACCGTTAGTAACAATAATAGTATTTGAAATAGCGATTTCACTTTTTATCACGAAATATCCAAGACTAAAAAGCATCTTTTCTTCCCCGCCGAGTGTTCTTATATATAAAGGTAGGGTAAATCAAAAGGAATTACTTAAAAACAGGATATCGACCGAGGAGCTCATCAGTGAGCTTCGAGTTCAGAACATTACCGACATATCCCACGTTGAATACGCCATTCTTGAGCAGAACGGACTTTTGAGCGTTATACCCAAAATCCAATATCAGCAGCCCACTCTCAAGCAGTCGGAGATCGAGGATAATGAAAACGGCATCGCACACATCATAATATCGCAAGGAGTTTGGAACGAACACAATATAAAGACTTTCAACGTAGACAAGGCGCAGCTTGAAAAATATCTGCAAAAAAAGTCGCTCACTGCAAAGGACGTTTTTCTATTGACCATTGACGACGGTGGCAACAAATACCTTGAAATCAAAAAGTAAAATCAAGACGCTTTTTCAGCATCATCCTCCTTGGCAAGCAAAACAAGAGCAAGTATCGGCAGAAGAATCATTCCAAAAAAGCCGAACAATCTATATCCGAGATACAGGGCAATAAGAATTATCAATGGATGCACCCCAAGACTTTTGCCCAGAATTTTGGGTTCTATAACCTGTCGGATTATAGCCGTTACCGCGCAGAGTATCAATAGTCCTATACCAAGAAAATTATTTTTCATAATGAGCGCGATAACTCCCCAAGGTATGAGCACCGCAGGTGTTCCAAATACGGGCAAGAAATCCACAAAGGATATTAATATCGAGAGAGCAAACGCATATTTCACGTCCAATATCAACAATCCAACGAAAAGCTCGGCAAAGGTAATTGCAAAAAGAATGAGGTATGCTCTTATATACTTTTTAAATCCCTGCCCCACACGCCTTTTGAAGGAAACGAGAAAATCGACTGCTTTTTTCGGCAACAACTTTTTCAATCGAGCATGCAAATAATCAATATCGGCAGAAAAATAGAAGCACGATATTAACGTTATCAATGCAAACAGCAAGGCATTTGGCAAGCCGGCGGCAGTATCACCCAAAAACCCAGGAATAGCGGATGCAAAGCTTTCAAATAGCGAGGTGGTCATACTTTTAACGAACAATGCGATATTGTCCTTCAGCATTTCAAGGGCTTCAACATTTTCAGGCGTTTGCGGAACGGCAATTTTATCGCTCCAAGAATCCAAAAACCCTAAAATCCTTCCAAAGTAATCTGCAATCATGTCACTGTTATCTACAAGCCCCTTTAAAAATCCACCAATTTCATAAAACAGTCTACTGAATATTAAAAACAAAATCGAAAAAATTGCGGAAACGAAAAGCAACACGAGTAAAAAGGCACAAATTTTTTGAGAGATCTTTATTCTTTTGGAAAGCTCCCGTGCCATCGGGCGCACCGCATACGCCACCGCCCAAGCTATCAAGAAAGGCATCACGTAGCCGAGTGCATATTCAATAAATAAAAATCCGATAAGCGCAAATGCGGCGAAGCAAAATATCTTTGACGCCAGCTCCTTGTAATCAATATTTTCCATAGTTCACCTCGTTTGTGATATATTATACTCGCAAATTAAGATCACATTGCAATTTTAAGTATATTTTTAGTAATTCTGCAAAAAATATACCAAAGAAATCTTATATGAGGTATTTATGAAAAAACAAATATTTGACATAAACGCCAAAATTATCGATTGCGCGTCAGTGGTGGGACACAAGGAGCACGACGGTCCCATTGGCGACAGCTTCGACCTTTTTGACAAAACGGACAAATTCAACAAAAATACTTGGGAAAAAGCAGAGAGCGAGATGCAACGCTTAGCTCTCTCCTTGGCTTTGAAAAAGGCACAAATGGATGAAAGCGAGATCGGGGCGCTTTTTGCGGGAGACCTGCTTAATCAGTGCATTGGCTCGGCTTACGGATTGCTTGATTTTGATATTCCGTATTTCGGACTTTACGGTGCATGCTCCACCGCTGTTGAAGGAATAATGCTCTCTTCTCTGCTCGTTTCGAGCGGACACGCAGACGTATGCGCCGCAGTAACCTCGTCGCATTTCTGCACCGCGGAGCAGCAATACAGAACTCCGCTTGAATACGGCGGTCAGCGTCCGCAGACGGCACAGTGGACCGTGACGGGTTCGGGAGCTTTTATTATAGGAAACGAAGATAGCGAGGGGGTACGAATAACAAAAGCCATGCCGGGAATCGTGATCGATAAGGGCATAAACGATGCAGCGAATATGGGTGCGGCAATGGCTCCCGCCGCACTTGACACGCTTACGAGATTTTTCAAGCAATCAATGACAAATCCCGACGATTATGATGCAATATACACAGGGGATCTCGGACTTGAGGGTAGCAAGATATTGCGCGAGCTGATGAGCATCGAGGGCTACGCGCTCGGAAATAATTACAAGGATTGCGGAAGCATTATTTTTGATAGTGATTATCAGGACGTTCATTCGGGCGGTTCGGGATGCGGATGCTCTGCGGTTGTGCTTGCTTCGTATATCCTCCCCAAAATTCAAAGCGGCGAATATAAAAAGGTTTTGATGATCGGCACGGGTGCTATGATGAGTCCGTCGAGCTTGAAGCAGGGGCTTTCGATCCCCGCAATAGCTCACCTTGTAATGCTTGAGCATACGGAGGCGCAAAATGGAGATAACTAAATATATTTGGTCATTTTTGGCGGGTGGTGTTCTCTGCCTTGTCGCGCAGATATTGATTGACAAAACCAAGCTCACGCCAGCGCGAATACTCGTTTCCTACGTGGTGGCGGGCGTAATCTTGAGCGCTATAGGATTTTATGGGCCCTTTGCGGAATTTGTCGGCGCGGGAGCATCGACACCCCTGACGGGATT
>JBGVNP010000202.1:0-1936 GCA_045125655.1 Eubacteriales bacterium
GTTATCAACAGGAAACGCACAGCACTGCAGCTTTGCAGGAAGGCGGCTACGGTCACGGCGGCGGCGATATCTTCATCATCAGAAAATTGTACGAATTATTGACTGGCAAATCGGATGCGGCAACCACCTTGGAAGCCTCCATCGAAAGCCACTTGATGGGAATTTGCGCAGAAGAATCCCGTTTAAAGGGCGGCGAATTAATCTATATACATAAATAAAATAACGTGGGCAACTTTACCAATCGAGGCGCAAAATCTTTAAAAAAACGCTTATTTGCCCATCCGTCAAAATAAAGCAAAAGCCTTCCGTTTTGAAGTGAACCCAAAAAGTTGGACAATAAATTTAATTAAATTGCTTGTGAATGAGTTCTGTACTGTACAGGACTCATTCCTTTTAGTTTACGAGATATTCTCTCGTTGTTGTAATAGTAAATATATTCGTGTAGCTTTTGAATGAAAGCGTTAACGCTTTCAAATTTTTCCCCATAAAACATTTCTACCTTTAACCGTCCAAAAAAGTTTTCCATAGCTCCATTATCCATACAGTTACCTTTTCTAGACATACTTTGCGTTATATTATGCTCTTTTAACAGTCTTTGGTATTCTACGTGTTGGTATTGCCAACCTTGATCCGAATGAAATAAAGGTTTTGCATTTTCGGGAAGTTTCTCAAACAGCCCATTCAACATTTCTCTTATTTGTTCCAGGTTTGGACTTAACGAAATAGAATAGGAAACTATTTCTCGGTTATACAAATCCAACGTAGGGGATAAGTAAACTTTTTCTCCGCAAACATTAAACTGGGTTACGTCCGTTGTCAGTTTCTCAAACGGTTTCTCTGCCGTAAAATCTCTTTGCAAGAGATTTTCTGCCACTTTACCCACTTCGCCTTTATAAGAATGATACTTTTCGTTTTTACGCTGTTTTCCTTTAAGATTAAGGCTTTTCATTAGCTTTAATACCGTTTTGTGATTTATGATATAGCCTTTAGCTCTCATCTCATACGTTATTCGGCGGTATCCATATCTTTGTTTGTGGTAATTGAAAAGCTCTATGATTTCTGCTTTCTCAACAGCGTACTTATCTACTTTACCTTTCTTTTCGTTGTAGTAGTACGTACTTCGTTTTACCTTTGAAACGAGTAACAGGATTTCAAGCGGATATTTCTGCCTTAATTGCGTAACTATTTCTGCTTTTTGCTTTTCTTTTGTTCTTCCGCTGCAATTAAGGCACTTAATTTTTTTATGTATTCGTTCTCCGCACGTAAATATTCTAATTCTTCTTTTAACCGTTGGTTTTCCGCGATTAAATCGTTTTCCACCTGTTTATCCAACGATTTCTTTCTCGGTCTGCCTTTCTTGGGATTATCCATTTTTGTCGCTCTGCCACGCCTTTCTACGTAAAAGCCTGCTTCTCCTTCCTCCAAATATATGCGTTCCCATCTCCGAGCAAGTTCTTTTCCCTGACACACATTATTCCCTAAATTGTATTTGCGTGCAGTTTCTCTATACCCTAAATGATTATTTCGCATATCTAGTATAACAGATATTTTTAATTCTGGCGAGTATTTTGTGTTAAATTCCTTCTTTCTTTTCATAAAAATATGCACCTCCAAAAGTTTGTCTAACTTTTGGGGTGCATATCATTGTTGCAGGTTTTTTCTATTGCTTCATTATTTTTTGCGCCAAATAATTTTATAGGTAAGGACGCTGGTTTTATTTTGAGGAACAACAGGTTCATCAACGGGTTCTTCGTCGGGAGCAAAGTTATCTTCGGCGATTGCGCAGGTTTGTTGTTCTGCGGTGCAAATTGCCTTGATGGCGCCATAATATACGTTGCTCATCAATTCGATGCGTTCAAAGGTTACGTATTCGTTCGCTTGGTGAATGGTTGCTTCTTCATCACAAAGCTCAGGGCCAAACGCGCAACCGTTTTCA
>JBGVNP010000203.1:0-1958 GCA_045125655.1 Eubacteriales bacterium
GATCATGCAGGAATGCGTGCTCGGGACCACAAGAGGGATAGTCAAGACCGCTTGCCACCGAGTAAACGGGAGCAGGCTCACCGTTCTCATCCTTCAGCATAATGCTGTTAAATCCGTGCATGATACCTTCTGTTCCGTAGGTAAGACTTGCGGCATGATCGCCCATCTTGATGCCTCTGCCGAGAGGCTCAACACCGTAAATGTCAACGGGATCATTGAGGAAGCCCGAGAACAGTCCCATCGCATTCGATCCCCCGCCAACGCAAGCGACTACCGCATCGGGAAGCTCGCCCGTCATGTCGAGGAACTGCTCTCTTGCCTCGATGCCAACAACGCTTTGAAAGTCGCGCACCATCATCGGGAACGGATGGGGGCCGACAACCGAGCCGATGCAATAAATGGCATCCTTATACTCTTTACAGTATGCCGCAAACGCCGCGTCAACCGCTTCCTTGAGCGTTGCAAGACCATCTGTTACTTCAATTACTCTCGCACCGAGTATTTTCATTCTTGCCACGTTGGGTGCTTGCTTTTTGATGTCAACCGAGCCCATATAAATATCACATTCAAGTCCGAAGTATGCGGCGGCAGTTGCAAGCGCAACACCGTGCTGACCTGCACCGGTTTCTGCTATGACCTTCTTTTTGTCCATATACTTGGCAAGGAGCGCCTCGCCCATGCAATGATTGAGCTTGTGCGCACCCGTGTGGTTCAAATCCTCGCGTTTGACGTAGAGCTGAACGCCCGTGCCGATGCTGTTCGAAAGTCTTTCAAGATAGGATATCGGTGTCGGTCTGCCTTGGAATTCCTTGCGTATCTTGCGAAGCTCCGCGATAAACTTGGAGGACTTGCAAATGGTCTGATATGCTTCTGCAATTTCATTCATAGCAACCTGAAGCTCGGGCGGAATGTACGAACCGCCGTATTTACCGAAAAAGCCGTTCTGATCGGGGTAATTCTTAAAGTAGGTATCGAATTCAACGTTATTGTATTTCATAGTAATTTTCTCCTTAAATAAAATGTTTTTTGTTTTGTGTTTGACGGTAGATGTGTTACAGAGCCTCTCGCCATCGCTTTGATAATATAAACATATTGACCTCCTGAAAAGAGAAAAACTCCCTTGATTTATCTCGTCAAGGAAGTTTAGAAATATAAAAACGCCCTTGACAGAAATATCCTCTCTGTCAAGGACGAATAAAGCACTTTGCTTTGCAAGTGCAACACTATCCGCGGTGCCACCTTGATTCACATCCAAATGTAGATGTGCGCTTAGCGAGATACTAACATATCTCCGGCAAATCACGTCTGCCTACAACGTCGCAGAATACTCGGCAAATCCCTTTGCTTTTGACTGCGCCCTCAGCGGTCCATTTGTAGGACAGTTTCTAACCCGACTCTCAGCATCACGGGCTCTCTGTGTAGTCTTATCTTACGTTATCTCCGCTTCAACGGTTTATGATAATGTATTATAGCACAGTTCACCTACATTGTCAATGGTTTTTTATGTTCTTTAAAAATTTTTTTGAGAAGGTCCTGGTGATACCTTACCATATATTCCATCAGTTGCTTCGTTTCAGGGCGTAGTTCCTGTTGTCTGTTTGTGGTCATATATTGACGTGTTATAATTCGTAAAGATAGATCTCATTGATAAACCACCTCCCTCAAAACGCTTTCTTCCGCGTTTTCTTTGATGTTATTCATCGCTTCCACCCAACATTTCGGATAATAGGCTATTGAGCTTGGTCCGGATGGTGCTATTGTCCGCAACATTACACTGTTCTCCGTCCTGATCTATGAGATCGTCGGTCCGTTCCTCGCCAAGATGGCTCTTACCAAGGCAGGCGACATCAAGGAAGAAGGACGCAAGAGTGCGCGGGACGAGCATCTTGCTAAGAAAAACTACTCATAAACAAGCCGATGAGATGTTATCTATGACATCTCATCGTTTTTTATTCGAT
>JBGVNP010000204.1:0-10410 GCA_045125655.1 Eubacteriales bacterium
CGCCTGTTAAAATGGCGAGAAAAACGTTATGTTCCGCGCGTTGTCATTCTGGAGCTGCCCTTGTGTCCGTACCGAGATTCTATCGGTCGCTTATGCTCCCTCCAGAATGACACAAGGGCGCGATAGAATCTCGCGCGGAACGATTTGCACAAAGTCTTGCCAAATTAGCACGAACCACGCGCTTCATCCTCGAAGGAGTTGTGGTGCAAGGGGTTCCCCGAAACGAGTGGAGTCGAGTTTTTGGGGTTCGCGGTGCTTTTTCTCGAAAAAGAACGTCTATCCAAACATAAACTAACGTATATTATTTATTCAAATAAGCCGCCAAAACCGCCGCGTCGATTGCGGAAACGGATGCGCCCGAGCCACCGTTTTCAATTATCGAGGTGACTGCTATCTGCGGATTATTCATAGGTGCAAATGCCGTGAACCAACAGTTTTGCTTTCCGCCACCTATCTGCGCGGTACCTGATTTTCCGCAAACGGTGGAGGTAATACCGAATTTATCGTAGAAATTCCACGTTGACGTGCCCGAATTGTTTACCATCTCCTTCATACCCGTTTTGATGGTGGAAAGAGTTGATGACGAAATATCAACCGAGCTGAGTATCTGTTTTTGATACTGATATACAACCTCTCCCGAAAAGGTACGAACTGAATGAAGCAGATGCGCGGCATAGCGCGTGCCGCCGTTGGCGACCGTTGAGATGTAGGAAGTAACTTGTAGAGGAGTGAACTGATGTATCGACTGACCGATATAGGATGATGCTTCCTCATAAGCGCCCCATCTTGAGGCGTTATCGGGGCAGGCGATCTGTCCTGTTAGTTCGGGAATCTCGATTCCCGTGCTTTGACCGAGACCGAGCTGCTGACAGTATTTAGTCATCGTGTCAATATCGAGATTATCATATCCCGCCTCAATAAAGAAGGCGTTACAGGAATGTGTGAGCGCCTGTATAACGTTTAGTCCATTGTCATAATCATATTCGTTATGGTTCGAGCAATCAATATGTATACCGTGCTTGTGGTAGCCGTGATTGCAGACGATTTTCGATGACGAGGTAAGCGCGCCCGTTTCAAGTCCTGCAAGCGACACTGCGACCTTAAAGGTCGAGCCGGGTGCATAAGCTGCATAGCACGCGCGATTGAGCAGAGGAATATTTTTATCCTGCGCGAGCGAGTTATAATCCTTTGAGAACGTGGTAAGATCGTAGGTCGGATAGGATGCTATGGCAAGAATATCGCCCGAATTTGGATCGATAGCCACGCTTGCGCCCTTATCCTTGTCGAAATATTCCATATATTCCTTGAGAGCGTCCTCGGCGGCTATTTGCGTGTCAATATCTATTGTGAGATAAACGTCCTTTCCCGCGATTGGTTCAACGGTTATCTCTTCCTTTACGATCTCACCCTTGGAGTTTCGCTTGATCGTGAGAATTCCGTCCTTGCCGCGAAGGTAGCTTTCGAACTCTGCTTCACATCCGTCGATTCCAACGGTGTCGTTCATATTGTAGCCGAGTGCCTTGTAATAATCCCAAGTTTCAGCAGTGATGTTTCCAACTCTGCCGAGAATGTGGGAGGCGTAGCCGGGGTAAATATAGGTACGCTTGGAGCTTATTCTATCGGACACACCGAGAATACCAAGCTCCTTTATGTAAGTAACGAGTTCAACGCCAACTCCACTTGCCACGCAATAGGGTGAGGATATACCAAACTGCATTCTCATCATATCGTATCTTATTCTGATAAGTGTGTTGATCTCCTCGTTTGTATAAACGGGATTGCCGTCAGCATCAAGCGCGTTGAATTTCCAACGCTTGACGAGGTATTTTGTAAGCTCGTCCGCGCTCGCGCCCTTCATATTGAAGTCCTTAAGCATTTTCTGGAGCGCGTTTGATGTTCGCGAGCCGTCGGTCATCGCCTCATCGGAGTAGGAGTAATTCGGATATTCTCCCACAAAAGGAAATAGATCGGCGGTTCTGTATTCGTTGCTCTGCGTTTCGTTGAGAATGTTAAGCACCTTTAATATGGTCCTGTTAAACTCCACAAAATCGTCGGGCATATAGTTGTAGTCAAGAATAATGTCGTATGCAAACGAGGTGGTAACAAGCACGTTTCCGTTGCGGTCGCGAATGTCACCGCGGAGCGCTTGGATCACCTTGACCTCGGTAGTAAAATCGCTTTCTGCACGAAGATCTGCCGTCTTAAATGGATTGAATTGCAGATTGATCAGTCGCGCCGCGAATAAAAGGCAAACAAAAATGAAAAGTGAGCAAAGAATAGTGAATCTTCGCATTCTTTTTTTGTTTTTGTTCATAATTCCTTGCTCCTTTCTGAAAATTTACTGTGTTTTTAAAGTGCCGCAGGCGTAAATGTGTTGAGTGCGATGATTATAAAGCAAATAACGATGAGAGCGATAGCGCCCGCGTTGAAGAATATGATCTCCGCGCCCGAACCCTTGGGGAGAGTGATCTCTCCCTTGTTAAAGCGGATGCGGAAAAGATTTCTGTTTAATGTGAACACACCGACAATGAGCATTCCTGTCAATATGATTCCGTAGATGGACAAGAACGAGAGCACGGCATAATTCTGCTCAAGATATTCGGGAGGGATATTTCCTGTGGAAACAAGCTCAAGAAGCTCTTCGGGATCGACCTTTGATATTGCATACGCGGGCAAAACACCGCAGAAAATATTGATAAAGCAGTGAAGAACGGTGGAGTAAATTATCTTACCTGTTTTTACGTAGATGAATGAAAACAGTACTCCGAGGAAAAACGCATAAAAGAACTGATAGAAATTTCCGTGAATGAGTCCGAAGATGAATGCGGGTAAAAATACAGCTATTTTCTCTCCGTAGGGAAGGAGTCGGTCGATGGCGAGCTTTCTGAACATTATCTCTTCAACTATCGGTCCGACTATGCCCACTATCAAAAGGGAAAGAATGACCGTGCTTTCACTAAGAAGCGTGTCAACTCCGTTTTCGGGAAGAAATCCGAGATTTTCCTCAAGCAGTGTAAGTATTATTCCCGAGAGATAGTTTCCAATCTCCATAACGAATATGGCAATCGTCGAGAGTTTTAAAAACTCCTTGACGGTGAGACTTCTTTGAGAGGGAGTCGATGCTGGAAGCTTTTTGATAAAAAAGAAGAATATCGGGAAGGAGATGCCGTACTGCACTACGGAATTTAAAATAAGATTAAAATTTGAGTTTTTAAGAAGATCGGGCGCGGCGGCAGAAATTATCGCATAAATTGCCGTGCCGACAAGTTGTGAGGATATGATGAAGATGAAAAAAGCAAGGCAAATTTTTGAAAACACACCCTTGTGCTTTGTCATTTCTTCCTTTGACATAGTGGGTTTCTTTTCAAAATCATCAAATTGATTGAAATCGTTATAATTATTATTCATTTTTATTACCCCTTTGTGGATTTTTTGTGTATTAGCCCTGCAATGATTGAAAACAAAAGATATGACACCGAGCAAAATGCCATTGATGAGACGTATTCGGGAATGACGACCGTTCCGAATATTCTTATTACTACAAAGCTACTTGAAAAGAGCGATGTTTCGATGATGTTAAATACCGCCTTTGCGGCGAATATTAGCGCGCACAGAGTGAGATATGAAACGAATTTTCTTGATGGGGAATGCTCCGCCACAAAATAGAAAAGGTACGCACAGAAAAAAGAGAAGATGATATAGAGGGGAGACTGCCCTCCGCCGAGCGCGAAATAAAAGAAGCCGGAGATGATACCGCAGATCGTGCAGATATTGTGCTCCTCCTTCATGCAAAGAACGGCAATCGCTGCCAAAAGCAGGTCGGGAGTGGCACCGAAAAGGTTAATTTTACCGAAAAAGCTGACCTGCGCTATAGCGAGAATATAGAGAGCTATAGCATATATCGCACATCTGTAGGTTATTGCTTTTATCTTTGCCATTCTTGCCGAGCTTACCATAGCTTAACTCCTCTCTTAAATATATATAAATTAAATATAGAAATTATATACCATTTTAAATTATACACTAAAGCAAGTTAAAAATCAATGGAAATAATAAGAAAAAATAATAAACTTTCTGTGAGATTTGACGAGCAGTATGTTAGCACTCGCCCACTGATTGTTTTGTCCACTTTTTCAAAAGTGGCGCCCTATGCGTAGCAGTGCCCGCGCGGCACAAGCGCACTCGCCACTGCGCGTGGAGCGACCGCTTTTGAAAAAAGCTCCGCAAAAACTTTTTTTATCGCTTGGTCTGTACTAACAACACACATACGGCGCAAAAAAGCAGAGCGTTTCGCTCTGCCTAAATGTGTTAATCAATTATAGCTCGCAAGTCTTGAAACACATTTTCTGCACACCGTCTTGCCTTCAAACTTAACAAGATCGTCGTTTTGATCACAGAAAACGCAACCATCGCTCGGCTTCTTGAGGATTATCTTATCTCCTTCAACAAATATATCAAGTACGTCCTTGGTCTTAATATCAAATGATTCGCGAATCTCCATCGGTATTACTATTCTTCCAAGTGAGTCGACCGGACGTTTGATTCCTGTAGATTTCATAAATATATATCTCCTTTTGGGTAATTTTCCTATTGCTTGAAGATTATACACTAAACTTTTAAAAAAGTCAAGAGAAAAAAGCAGAAAAAGGTAAAAAGAGGGTGGGGGTTGTCCATTCGTGCAGTTATTTGTCAATTCTTTTCTATTGACAAGTGCTGCAATATCGGGTATAATAAAAATAATGAATCGTTCGTGAAAAACAATGTCGTTTTCATGCTCTGCTTGTGCGGTGTGGTCGTTTTAGTCCGCAAAGAGAGTTAAAAAACGAAAATGACACAATACTTAAAAAAGACCGCGCGGTGCGCGGCCCTTCTCTGCGCGCTTTTTTTGTGCGCACGAGCATGAAGAGATTATTTCATTTACATAGAAAGGAAGTGAATTTATCCTATGGCGAAAAAGGAAAAGCTTCAAAATGAAGGCGCAGAAGAAAAGATAAAGGCGCCTGTTCACAAGAGAAAAAAAGACGGCAAAAAGAAGCAACTCAGTAAGCATAACGTTAAAGAAAAGCTTGCAAAGCTCCGCGATGACGTAGCTAAAAACATTGAAGAAGCCCCTAAAAAGCAAAAGCAAAGGGAAGAAAAGAAGGAGCAGAAGAAAGTTCAAAAAAAGCAAAAAAGCAACAAGCCCGAAACCAAAAAATCCGGCAAAAAGACTAAGGATGTAGCTCCCGTTATTGAGAAAAATCCCGATGCCAAGGTGCGAATTATCCCACTTGGCGGACTTCACGAGATCGGTAAAAATATTACGGCTATCGAATGCGGTGACGATATAATCGTTATCGACTGTGGCTTCGGATTTCCTGATGAGGATATGCTCGGCGTTGATCTTGTTATTCCCGATTTCTCTTATCTTCGCGACAATGCTCAAAAGGTGCGCGCGATAGTTCTCACTCACGGACACGAGGATCATATTGGCGGAATCCCCTATCTCCTCCGTGAGATAAACGTTCCCGTTTACGGAACTCTCTTGACTCTCGGAATCATTAAAAACAAGCTCCGTGAGCACAAGCTACCGTTTGACGTTGCGCTCAAAGAGGTGAGTGCGGGTGATAATATAAAGATAGGAAGCAGCTTTGCTGTGGAATTCATACACGTAAATCACTCGATCGCAGATGCGTGCGCGCTCTGCATTACAACACCTGTGGGAAAGATATTCCACACAGGTGACTTTAAGCTTGACCTCACCCCCGTCGACGGAGAAGTTATGGATATAACTCGTCTTGGTGAGCTTGGAAAAGAGGGAATAGAGCTTCTTATGTGTGAAAGCACTAATGCGGAGCGTCCCGGCTACACTCCAAGTGAGAAAAAGGTTGGAAAATCCCTTGAATATATCTTCGCAACCGAGGACGACAAGAGAATAGTAATCGCGACATTTTCTTCAAACGTTCACAGAGTTCAGCAGATCATCGACACCTCAGCGCGCCACGGCAGAAAGGTGGCAATAACGGGACGCAGTATGCTTAACGTTATCGGCGCGGCTACGGAGCTCGGCTATATGGACATTCCCGAGGGAGTTCTCATCGACATTTCCGAGATCAAGAGATTCAGACCTGAGGAGCTTACCATAGTTACCACTGGCTCACAGGGTGAGCCGATGAGTGCGCTTTACAGAATGGCGTTCTCCGATCATCGCGAGGTCACGCTTGGATATAAGGATGTGGTCATTCTCTCATCAAGTCCCATTCCCGGAAACGAAAAGCTGATAAGCCGAATTGTTAACGAGCTTATCAAAAACGGCGTCAAGGTGCTTAACGACGCGCTCGTTAGCGTTCACGTTTCGGGACATGCGTGTCAAGAGGAGATCAAGCTCGTTCAGGCACTTCTTAAACCGAGATACTATATGCCCATCCACGGCGAATACCGTCATCTTGATGCAAACAGACAACTCGCACTTGAAATGGGAATGGCGGAGAGGGATATATTTATATCCGAGATCGGCAAGGTGCTTGAGCTTAGTGCGAGCGGTGCGAGATTTGTGGGCACTGTTACCGCGGGCAAGACGCTTGTCAGCGGAAACGGCGTTGGTGAGATTGGAAATATCGTGCTTCGCGACCGCCGTCATCTTTCACAGGACGGACTTATTGTTGTGGTGGCGGGCGTTGACCTTCACGCGCGACTTCTCATTTCAGGCCCCGATATCGTATCACGCGGATTCGTTTATGTGCGCGAGGCGGATGAGCTGATGGATGAACTGAAGGAGCTTGCAAGCGAAACTATTGCAAATTATCTTTTCAATTCCCGAATGGTTGACAGGGTGGCTCTCAAGACAAAAATTAAGGATGACGTTTCAAAATATTTATATTCAAAAACCAAACGTAGACCAATGATATTGCCCATTATTATGAACGTTTGACGAATTTTGAAGAAAAATATAGAAGAACACCACAATTCACACTTTGTTCATAGCGCGTTCAAAGTGCAATAACATTATAAAGCTATAATAACTCTATTAATGCCTATAAAAGGAGATACAAAAAAATGGCACAGGTTAAACCCTCAAATAAAAAGAAAATGTCCAAAAATTCGCTCATTGCAACAATAGTAGCTATCGCTCTTTTGGTTGCATTTGTAGTGACAATTTTGGCTTCAAGCGGAATTTTCGTTCGCGCACAAAAAGGTGCTTCCAGCGAAAATTTTGAAATTAACGGTTCAATGATGGATTACTTTACAACAGCCGCTATCGGTTCTTGGTATCAGGATGTTTATATGTCCTATCTCGAGAGTCTTTACGGCAGTTACTATCAGCTCTACCTTCAGTACGGTATGGTTGAAAATGCTTTTGATCCTTCAAAGCCCGCTGATGAGCAGATTTTTGATAAGGAAAAGAATCAGACTTACGCAGATATTCTTAATGAATACGTTACAGATTACGTAGAGAACATTCTCAGATAC
Source organism: Eubacteriales bacterium (assembly GCA_045125655.1). Taxonomy (GTDB): domain Bacteria; phylum Bacillota; class Clostridia; order Oscillospirales; family CAG-272; genus RGIG4608. The sequence goes on from JBGVNP010000204.1 coordinate 7,450, forward strand.
TGCGAGGCTGCTAAGGCAGACGAAAAGGTTGATTTTGCAAAGATTGAAACAGAGGCAAAGACAGAGGCAGCTACAACAATGAAGAACGTTGCAACCTACGCTGCTCTTTACGGTATGAATACAATCAATTACATCCGTAGCAACTACGGTCCTAACATCAATGAAAAGGACCTTGAAAAGTGCTTGGTACTTGAGCATATCGCAAATGATTACTCTAAGATCAGATATGACAGAATTTACGATGAAACAACACCCGAGCGCAAGACCGAGTTCTTTAAGAAAAACATCAATGCTTCCTTCAATGATGGCTACGGCGCGTTCGTAACTGCAGAAGTTCTTTACTACAATCTTACTCAGCCCAACAGTGTAACATTCCCCAACAAGGATGATTACAACGGTGCAGATGGCAAGGCATATAAGGATGCTAAGGCGGCTTATGACAAGTTGACTGAAGAGCAGAAGAAGGATAAGGAAGAGCCCAAGGTAGAGGACTACACAGGCGGTGAAAACAGCAAGGCATATAAGGATGCATACAAGGCGGCAGAGGATCTTAAGAAGGCAAACGATGCTCAGATGATCGCTGACAAGGAGCTTATGAATAAGCTTGCAAACGTAAAGAACGCTGACGAGTTCAAGAAGATCGTTCTTGAAGAAAAGTTTGATGCTAACTTCGAATCCGCATATAATGCGCTTAAGTTTGAAAAAGAAGAAAACAAACCCACTGCAGATGTCCTTGCAGCTTTCAAGGCAAGCGTAAAGGATAAGATTATTGCAGCTGCTATTGCAGGTAAGACAACTCTTAAGGAAGAAGAAGCACAGGCAGAAACAAATAGCTCAACAGAAACTAAGGAAACTGATTGGGAAAAGCATCAGAAGACTCTTCCCGACACAGTTCTTGGTAAGCTTAATACAGTTCTTTCTAACTTGAAGAGAACAGTTTCTTACACAACACTTGCAACAAGCTTCGCTCAGAAGCTCTTTGGCGGTGTTAAGGCAGAATTTGTCATTGATTATGAAAAATACGAGCCCCAGGACGGAACAAACGCTAAGGTTAACGAGGCTTGGTTCGAAAACGATAACGAAGAAAACATCAAATACCTTGAGTACATGATCGCAATGTACAAGGAAAAGCTCAACGAAGAGGATGCAGATAAGGAAAGCATTGAAAAGACAATAGAAACTCTTGAAAAGAACCTTAAGGATGCTAAGGAGAAAGACCTTACAAAGACAGGTGAATACTCTTACACAGCTTATATCGTAACTGAAGCGGCTCATAGAGATGAGATCAAGACAAGACACGTTGGTCACATTCTCTTCAAGGTGGATTCCAAGGGAACAAACGGCGCTTATAAGACAAGCATTGACGCTAAGAAGGCAGCTGATTTGCTCATGAAGGAGCTTGACAAGTTGGCAGCGGAAGGTAAGCTTGATAAGGCAGCTTTCGAGGAATTGGCTAAGAATACTCACGACTCCAACATCTTCTATGAAGACGTTTATAAGGGTTGGGCAGTTAAGGAATTCGACGAAAAGGTATTTGAACTTGAAAAGGGCAAATACGATCTCGTTTATCATGAAAGCACAGGCACAAACGACTATGAGGGCTACCACATCGTTTATCTTGTAGAGGAAAATGATGAGACAGGTTGGCAGTTCTTTGCTCACAACCGTGCGGCTCAGGAGGACTTCTCCGAATGGTCCGAGGGACTTGAGAGCAAGCACTCTGTAGAAGTTAACGCAAAGCTCGTTCTTGAGGCTTTGAGCAGATAATTTATTAAATCAAATAAAAATGGCACGGCTCAGCCGTGCCATTTTGGTAAGGTTAAAATATGGTATTAGATAAAAAACAAACTACTATAGCTTATCGTTGCCCTAAATGCGGTTCGGGTGTTATGAGCATGGTGGATATCTTCACTCTCTCTGCGCCGATGATAAAGCTCAAATGTGAGTGCGGAGGCAGTGAAATGACGATGCTTAAAGAGAGCGACGGAAAGATTCGTCTTACCGTGCCCTGCATCGTTTGTCCCAAGCCACATAGCTTTTTGCTCAGTCAGAACGTGTTTTTTGGCAAGGAGGAGTTTTTCCTTCAGTGCCCCTGTTCCGATATAAACGTTGGATTTATTGGCGAGATAGAACATGTGAAAGCAAATCTCGCAAAAGGGGAATACGAGCTTATCAAGCTGATGGAGGAGAACGGAATTAACGATTTTTCGGCATTCAGTCGCGCAAATGAGGAGGAGCTTGATGAGGCACTTGACTCGGAGCAGACACAGAGCGTTTTATTTGTCCTTTCAGAGCTTGAGGCGGAGAATAAGATATTCTGCCGCTGCGAGCATTCCAATGCGATTGACGAAGAAAAATATGGCTATGAGGTACATCCTAACGGTGTTCTAGTGAAATGCCGTGACTGCGGAGCGGAGCGATTCATTCCGACGGATAATTCCCTCAACACCCACGCATTTCTTGATGCAGACTCATTATATCTTGAATAATTAAAGCCCTCAAATCACGTGATTTGAGGGCTGTTTTTACAAATTGGGATTTATCTGTGAGTATAAAAAGTTAGTTTAAGAAAAGAGGATGCCACTTTTTGGGAAAAGTGGCGCAAAAACCTTTTATAGAGCTTCGCGCAATAGCCATATAGTTTGTGCTGATTTGGCAAGACTTCGCGCAAATCGTTCCGCGCGAGATTCTATCGGTCACTGTGCCGGACACGGAGTGTCATTCTGGAGCAGCCCTTGTGTCCCTTCGGAGATTCTATCGGTCACTCCGTTCCCTCCAGAATGACACAAGGGCGCGATAGAATCTCGGCACAGTTTCTCTCCAGAATGACACAAGGGCGCGATAGAATCTCGGCACAGTTTCCCTCCAGAATGACACAAGGGCGCGATAGAATCTCGGCTGAGTTCCCTCAAGAATGACGCGTGGGTTCAATGTTTGTAAGGATTCCGCGCGTCATCCTCG
>JBGVNP010000205.1:0-11714 GCA_045125655.1 Eubacteriales bacterium
GACTTATCCACAACTGGCGCCGTTTGCTTTTTGGTTCTCTTCTCCTCACTCATTTCCTCAAGCGTTCTTTTCATCGTTTCCATTGATTCCCCGAAAACAATAGCCGACCTTTGCTCGCTCGCCATCGTATTCATCTTCGCAAGCTTCATCAGCATTACGTTCGCTTTCGACTCTGAGTTGTTATCCCATCTCAATACTTCCTTTCTCGGATTGTAAACGGAATAGTATTCAGAACCAATAAACAAACCGCCAATCAATCTGGTATAAATAGTTTCCTTACCATCGTTATCAGCAAACCGTTTGAGTTGTCTTGAGGTGTAAAACAAGGGTTTATTCGGCAAACGATTTCCCCACTCGTCCATTCGTAGGTTGGGCAATGCCTGCGGTCTAAACTCGACTGCGCATCTCGCCATTACCGCAAGCACTTCTGCAACGGCGTGGTTTCGTTTAACCTTGCTCAGATGACCAGAAATTTTGTGCCCGGAACTGATTTGCAAATATGCCTCAAAACTATCGTTCCATTTCAGCACTTCCAATCCCTTTTTATAGAATCGAATAGTGCGGTTGGGAACCCTTCCTGAAACAGTGAAAAGTTTGCCTTCGTAAACCTCTCCGGTTTCCGCATTGCAATATGACTGCCCAGGGGAAAGAGAATCATATACCAAGTTGCGATACGTCTGTTCTGGTCCAAGTAATTTCAGGGACTGCATGGGATATTCCATTGATACGGATAACACGGAAATAAGCATATCGATGCGGTTGCCGTCAAATAACGTTATCATATATTGTTCCTCCTGAAATTACGGACCGTTGACTGCTATTTGGACCGTAATTTTGCTCATTTTTTCGTGGAGAATCCCTTATAAAATAAGGGATTTTGTCCACGCTTTTCCCCGTACAAAAACTTATCTGAAAAAAACGCATTTTTGTACTGCCTTTTTTATCGCTTTTCTATGATATAATCAAACATACTTTGCTTACCGCGGAGCTTCCTTTCAAGCATTATCCAGCTCATAAAAGCCTTATCGGGAACAACGTAAATTTCCGTCTGATTTTCATCCCCTTCCGAGCCTTCCGAAAGATGAAAACAGTGCTTGGGCGAGTCGTCCACCATCGTGAATAAAGCAACGACGTCAGCCACTTGCTTGGTCTCGATGTTATCATGATCCCGATACCAAGACTCAGGTGTACCGTGCTTATAAACGTGCTTAAAAATGAGCGCCGCTTTATCCAATTTTTTGAACTGGAAGGTGTTAAAATACTCGGTCAAAACGTCGTATAAAAACTCTCTGATATAGTCGCTGTTACCTTTCATTTTTTTGGACGCCAGCATAGGAAGTCGCATACAAAACCATCCGTCTTCACTGATGGCAAGTTCCACGGGAATAACGTTTTCCGTGTTCTTAAACGACAAGGCTTTACCGTCCGGTGCTTGCGAATACATCACCGCAACACGCGCTCTTAAGGTAAGTTTTTCCGCTTTGCCTTGAAGCTCCGAAACCTTCTCAATGATGTCGGGATTATCGGGATTTGCAAGGTGCATCGTCTTCACGTTCTTCGCAAGCCGAATCACTTCCTTTGCAATCTCTTCCGTTTCATCTAAAGTAAGTAAGAAATAATCTTTTTCTTGTTTCATATTAATCCTCCGAATAGAACGTAACCATAGGCTCTTGTTTTTCTTCTTTTGCAATCGTTGCATATACGCAAGGCGCATTTAACTTATGCACTTTAGAAATCCAGGACTCGTCGGGTACGACTATAATATATTTGACCCCTTCTTGGATGCGTTTGATTTTTAGCAGTTCTTCATCGCCTTCTCTCAGCACGATTACTTCATAGCTCTTATTCTCTTTCAAGAAATAAAGCTGTGCGGGCGATTCCGCAACGTAATGTGACGATAATGCGATATTGTTGATAAACTGCAACAACACCCATAAGGCATCTACCATTCTATCGTCGGGCTTTTGTAAGGGGTCTAACCCAACGTAATAGTTGTTGATTAATGATATCTGCCTTGTCTTCAAAAGATAGTTGATAATTCGTTTTGCTACCCTATCCGATTTCTTAATTAACTTGGCAACCTGCATTTTAGGTAGTGCCCCATATTGTGATAGCCATTGAATTATGTGTTGCTCTTCTTCCAATAACATCTACTTTTCTCCTTCTATTTCATTCTATTTTCCTCCTTTTCTCGGAAAGAATTTTTTCAAGCTCTGCCCTGTCCGTAGTTATCATTTCTTGCTCCGTCGCTGATGCTATGATATTTACGGGGACCTTGTTCGCGGACGAACAAATGAGCCCTTCACCCCGTTCAAATCTTGTTACCGAACTCACTTCCAAACGTGTTAGTTTTAAAACTTCCTGCACGTATTTCGCTTCGTCCGGTTCAAGATTAAGGATGATTTTGTTTTGACTGTTGTTGATAATCGCTCGCCCGAATCTACCTTCTTCCAATCCAAAGAAGTCGGACAAATCTTGCGTCGCTGCAATCGCTGCACCGCCGTAACCACGTATGGTCTTAAATATCGTCAAACAAAAATCGGCGGCCAACTTATTACTTGACGCACCGACTAATTGCCATATTTCATCTATAAAAACCGCTTTCTTTTTCGTGCGGTCAGACTTGATATTATCCCAAACGTAATCCAAGGCGATCATCATCCCCACAGGCAAAAGCTTGCCCGTAAGCTCCGACAAATCCAACACGACGTATTTGTTAGATAAGTCCACGTTGGTCTGTCTGTTGAACGATTGCGCCGAACCCGTTACGAAACGGCTTAAAATAACCGCTATTCGCTCCGTTTTCGGATTGTTGCGCAAAACTTCGTGTAAATCCCCTAAAATCGGCATTCGCTTCATTTTGGGCAGATTTTCGTGCTTGTTTTCATACAGCGACGAATTCTTATGCGTGATACCAAATTTCTTATAGGTAGCGATAAGAGCTTCGTCTAAGAGCTGTTCTTCTTCATTCGTTAAATCTGGTATAAGCAAGGAAAAGAAAATCATTAGCTGTTGTATCTTTCCTGCTAAAACTGAACCGCTTTTTCGATAATCCGTTCCGTCGATAAGTTCCATCTCCGGGGATATCGTATGGCGTATCTCCATTACGTTAATGCAGTTGGGTGAACCGGGAGCTATTTTGATATACGTTCCCCCGATTCTTTTACAAGCCCTTACAAATTCGTGCCCTTTTATCGGCGCAATTATAAAGTTTTGTATCCCGCGCATACGCATTCGAAGCGCAAGTAATTGCATCGTGAACGTTTTTCCTGCACCGCTTGTCCCTATAATGTTCAAGTTTGCATTCTTGTTTTTCTTCGTATTAAAAAGGTCAAGAATACATAGAGAGTTGTTATGCTTGTTTACCCCAAGAAGAACACCAGCGTCATCCGACATTTCAAAACTCGTGAACATATACAGTGCCGCTGCGCCGTTGGTTAAAACGTTGCGTTGCATTATCTTTTTGAGAGTAGGCGATATCCACAAGAACGGCATCACCGAACGTAGCGCATCTTCTTGCCTAAACCGACAATCGGATACGAATATATCCATTGATTTAAGCATATCCGAAATCTGTTGTTTCCGCCAGTTAAGTGCATCCAGCGTTCTCGCCGATACGGTAATAAAGATACTCATATAAAATAAATCTTCGTTATTCGATAACCCGTGTTTGATATAATACCCAGCATTTATCGAATTAGAAAGTTCTTCGTAGTCGGTTGACGTGTCTTGCATCTCTTTGATTTTTGTCCTATTCAAACGAATTCTTTGCGCCACTTTATCCACCGTTCTACTTCGATTCTCTCTACTCAAATGCACGTCCACGTCGATTCCGTCACCGGCATTGATAATCATTGACAGCCATCCCGAACGAACTACGCTTGGATAACCGTTACCACGAATCGCCAAAACGGAATAGTACATCCCATCCATTATACTGTACCTGCTATGCGATAAATCAATACCACGGGGAGCAATAAACTTCCAAATGGGGATAGCAGGTATGGGTTCAACACCAAAAATCTTACCTTCTTGACGCATTGTATCCATCACGATTTTCTCTACTCTTTCAGGGAACGGCTCGTCTACACACGAACGTCTATTGAAGTAAGTGTATAAGATTTCTGCCGTCGCCTCGTTTACATCTTTGGGTTGTACGATATTATTTCCGCACTGCATAAAATACGTTCTTGCCGTTTGCTCAACCGCTTGCAACGTTCCAAAAACTTTCGTAAAATCGTCGTCGTGGCGTTGCGGAGATTCGTATTCAAAGATAAGAAAAAAGCGTCTTGTCAACGCTTCTTTGTTGCCTACGTCTTTGATGAGTTCGATATATCCTTCTCCAAGTTCTTTACAACGCTTATTCTCTTCCGTTTCCAGCTCTTTTCGCAAGTTTTCCACGTGCTTATTCGAATCCGCTTTTCTGGTAATGCATTTGAATTGTAAATTCACAGGACAAATCTTGAGCCAGCTCGCAAAAGTCATTACGATATTATATTGCTCGTCTTCCGAACGGAGCATAAAGTTAATCGGTTCTATCTCCAAAATCTTTACGTACCGTCCATCCGTCGTTTCTATAATCCCGTATCGAATATCTTTTACGGAAAGAAATTCTTCCACCGTATCACTTTTTCGTTTTGCCATTCATTTCCTCCTTATTCATTACAAAATGCAGTTTCCTACGTCGAAAAAGAAACCTAAACATTCGTCCGATATACTGGAACAGTGATTCACCATCCAGCCCTATCATTGCAACGACAGCTATCGGTAAAATCGTTATTACCATCACGATTACCCGCACCATTAACGTCATCGGAATCAACGCTACTTCTACATAACCCAGCGCTAACGCAATAAGAATTGCTTCGATGAGATTTCTCGGCGAAACTAATCCGCCAAGCATTTTCCCCGAATCCGTATAATTAGCAGGTATCTGATGCACGTTTTCATTAAAATTTTCCATTTTACACTCCTTTCTCCAAGGTCATTTGGAGCGCGCCAGCCATATAATCGATTGCCTCCCCATACGTGATATTGAATTCCCCGTACTGTGCGTCAAGGTCTAATCCAAACACGTTTAGGATAGCGCCTATATCAAAAGGCAATATTTTGCAAACAACATACTCGAATATTTCCGTTATCGGCCCTAAAAGAGTTTCGACAATTCGTTCCGCTTTCTTTACCGTATAAGAGATAGGAAACATTAGATTGCTTGCACTCTTTAATAAGCTCTCAAAATGCTCTGGACTCGTACCTGTCTGCCCCATTGATGCTGAATACGCCGCTATTATATAATAGGTATCGTAATCCGCACTCGTCGGGCGTTGGTAGGTTAAATGGTTCATTGACATCGAATAATTATATCCTCCGCCAGTGATAATATCATCTACTCTTCCAAGCGTCAGTTCAAAAGCCAAATCGATAACGGTATCCACCGTACTTGATAAAGCGTCATACGCTTGCACAATCGCCGTTTGATTTTCATTACCCGTAAATTTCCTTCCAAATATCGTGTCAAAAATGATACTTGGAATAGACAATATCGCAATAATGATAATCAGCAAGAATATGGTAATCGAAACCAAGATTTTGAACAACGTATGTCGCATTGCCCAAGCCGCGGCAATAATCGCGCCCCAAGGCCCACCGGATGCGGTGCCGGCTGCTATTTCCGATACCGCTTTTCCAGTTTCAACCCCTGCTTTCACCGTTGAAGCAGCAGCATTGGCGGTCGCTTCTGCGCCTTGACGTGCCGCTTCTTTGGCTACGGTTTTCCCCGCTTCTTTTCCAAATTCTTTACCAGCTTTTGCCATTTCCTTAGCTGCTTGCCCGTAATTGTCTTGCCCGTCGCCCATCTGTTGCTTCATAGGTTCTGCCATATCATTTCACCTCCTTAATCACGTTTTCTGCTCGGCGCACGAGAACTACTCAAATCTCTCGCCTGAGGTTCGTGGTATCTCGAAGGTGTGCCGTGATATCTAACGGTTTCCGTCGCAACCGTTCTAACATTATCCCCGTCATAAACAGGCTGACCGTCTTCGTAAACAGGACGTCTTTCCACCGCTGATTCTCCGTGAATTCCATACCAGGAATGCCCGTTTGCGTCTTCATATACCTGATAATCCCCTCTCGGTTCAGCATATTGAGAAGAATCGTAGAACGCTGTTCCCGAACCGTCCGCATGTCTTACCTCAAAGTGTCCGTTATCAATACCGCTACTGTCCATAGAACTGATTGCCTGATCGTAGCCCGGCATATACGAATGGAACAAAGAAGAATTATATTCTGTCGCTTCGCTTCCGCTTTCAAAACTCGGAACGTCGCCACGAGGCTCCATCGCATACCAGTCAACACCGTCAGACGTTTGTATAATGGAGTGCGGAGCTTCAGGTTCGTCATAGTAAGCACTGTTATACCACATAGTTTCGCCATTAGGCGTGCTCGCTGCAATACTGCCTTCGCCTACCGTCCTTAGAATTGTGCCGTCCTGCATATCCGGGAACGTTGCTTGCATATCCGCTATCTCACCAGGATTACCTGTAAAAGTAGGCGTACCATAGAAAGAACCAGCGTCAGGTCCTTGCGCCATTTGATACCAAGACGTTCCATCCGTGGCATTGACTACTGAGTGCGGACCTTGCGGTTTTTCAAACTGACTGGTATTGAATAAGCCAAGAGAAGTTTCCTTTCCATCCGCACCAACCGAAGTCGTTGTAATTTTACCACCGGAAATCTCTGTTCCCTTTAGGTTTTTACCCTGTAAGTGTGGCATATAATTACCCAAACTACGATTTGCAATGTCTCCGCCTATCTTTCCAGATACGTCAGGCGTCCTGCTTGCTACAGATGATATGGACTTCCCGTTTAGTGTTGCACCGTTCCTTGCAGCTATACCGCCGAACATTCGTCCAACAAAACCAACCGTACCTCCCATACCCATCTTTTGCCCTCCTTGCGTTACCGCATCTCGAACGTAGGAATTACCATTGAATTTATTAGCAAAACCAGCCATAAATCCACCAGCCGCAGCACCGCCAGTAGCACCTGCAAACGCGTTCCCTGCTCTTGTAAAGCCAGAACCCATTCCGGTAATAACTCGTGCCGCTAACAGTATTTCCATACCCATACCGGAGCCGGTTTGAGCCACGTTTAAGCCCATCGCTGCAAGATATGAATCGAAGCGTTGCGCCGTCTTCAAGAACGCTATTGCACAGAACAGCCACAAGAATACGTTTCCTTTTCCGTTCGCTATCGCACCACCGCCCGCAACGTACTGTCCAACCGAACTATTAAACGCTCGTAAGAACCAAACGTTCATTATAAGCAGTAAGAGTTGAGAACCAACCATTCTGCACCAAGATTTAAACACTTGATTGGTTGCTTTGGAACCGCCCATTGAATAGGCAAGCGGAGACGTATAGCAAAGAATCCCGACTACAACGTAACGTTCAACCACTTCAAGCAGTAATTTGAAATAATTCCAACCAAGACAAATCATAAGGATGAGAACCAAAATTTCACCGACAACGCTTACCGTCGAAATGAAGTTTGTTAGTCCATTCTTTAATACAGCTTGTATTCCTGCAAAAGAAAAAGCCTCCTTTGAAATCTCTAAATCCATTAGAGCTTTGTAAGGGGCTCGTGCGATATCTAATACATATAGGAATATAGGTTTTGCAAACCAGATAAGAACGGCAAAGATTGCACTTCTTGCTAAAAGCGTCCAAGGATTTTCTGCTTCTGCTATCGGTCCTCCAAACGATTTGAAAAGTTGCCATACCGTTATAAGGAACAATATCGCCCAAGCCATATATTGCATTACCGTGAACGCAACACCGACAAACGGGAAATAGGATTCCATAACCGTCATATCAGCGCCTAATGAATCAAGGAAAATTCCTGATACCGAATCCATAAGTCTTGTGACAGTTCTTGCCACCCAATCTACTATACCTTCAAAAATCCAATCCAGCAATTTCCATCACCTCCCTTTGCTGTTTGGGTTCACGCCGTATATGCACCGCCTGCAATCAACGGTTGAAGATACGCAACAATCAAACCGAGCGAGTTAAGAATAATCCACGTAATAACGATTCGTTTCAGCCAAGCCGACGCTTCGTCTACCGCTTTTTGGTTTCGAGAAACCATTCGAATTACCAATGCAACAGCCGCCATTGTTACAGCTACGATTGTACTGATACCGAGTAGCTTCAAATAGAAATCTTCCATAATATCTTTGAATCGGCTCCACAGCGTTACTTCTTCCGCCGCAAATACGAATTGCATAGATACCATCAAAGCCATACAAACCGCAACAATCGTCCAATATATAATGGATGTTTTACTGACTCGTTTTTTCTCTTTCTCCATATCGAGTTCCTCCTTTTAAGTTTTTTGGTAAAAAGAAAACGCCGTTTCAATAAAAAACTGAAACGACGTTTATCCGTCAACCAATTACAATTATTTCATGATACCATTATAGCATACTTGACTTGCGTTTGTAAAGGCTTTTTCAAGCCGACTTTATGCCAATTCACTGCCAATTTTTATCTAAATATATAGTTGTTGACATGTTAGAAAATTATATAATTTATTAAATTTATTCCTCATACGGGAATTGATAATGCCAATATAATTCTGGACTATTTGCGTCATTCTCATCAGCAACATAAAATTTTTCATAATATATACTTTCAGTTTGCCAATTGTCACTTGAACTAAATATCCACCATCCAGATGTACTTGCTTGATATCTTATATCTATATATGAAAGGTCTTTTATTTCAGATAATTCAATAGCAAAGGTACATTCGCAAACATAAAATTTGTCATCAGAAAATTTAGAATCTGCTATCGTTCTTGTTTGCAAAATAGTATTACCATTATATAAATGAATCGAAGCTGTTCCAGTTCCTTTAATCTCAATCCAGAATTTTATCACAAGTGTATCTATTTTTAATCCGTCCAATGCGCCAGCCAAGTCATTAGTTGTTAGGCCTAAATACAATCTGTCATAATCTTGACTTAATGGATCGGAATCATCTATGTAATATGTTCCCCATCTACTCGGATTATCTTGGTCATAACGCCATTTCGCATATACAGTAACAGTACCTCTTTTGTTTTCTGGTATGCTATTTATTGGCGTCTCAAACGTCTCACTTGTATACCAACCTAAAAATCTTAACTGAGGCGAATAAGGTCCGTCAGACTGAATATATGCGCTTGCACGATTTAATTCAAATTCATAGCCATAGAAATAATAATTTGGTGCCTCCACATATAACCAGTTATCCCACAATATTTCAGCCTCTTTATCCATAAAGAATCTATTTTCGTATTCGATAGTACCCACTTGTTTCCAATTTGCAACAAATATTTCATCTTCAACAACCACAAATTCATCCCCAAAATTGCTCACAGGTAATTTACCGTCCATTCTCCAATCATCGCCCCAATTACCTTTGTGTCCCGATTTGTTAGCACACAGCAATGTAATTGTAGTCCCGTAATCAACAGTCTGGATTGCCGTTCCTTCTAACGCCCCGCCATTAGGATTATATGTAACGGTATACTGTTTCATTATCAATTTCGCATAGAAGATTTTGGTTCCATAGTATCCTGTAGCCGATTCATCAAGCAAAGTACTTTCTTCAAAATTTGAAGATCCATACCATCCCAATAATTCATAAGCCACACTATCAAAAGTTCCAGAATCGATCGTCATAAGATAATTATAACTTGTCATTACAACATCTAAATCATACAAAGTAGAATCGATAGGTTTACCATCATAAGTAAAATCAGGAATTTTCCAATCAATTTCAAAGTTTTTATAACTTCCTTCCAACTTCAAAGAAAGAGAACCGTTATTTTCATTATTAGGCGTCAAATCGGGCCAACTATTTTCGTTAAACCTCACATTATTGGCATTATTATACCAACCATCTACTGTATAAAACATTGTTATAGAATTAGTATCTAACGGGTACGTAATAGCATCCCCATAATAGACTACTTGTTCGTCATAAGTACCCAAGAAATGGAAATATATTGTATATTCTTCACGTTCATACTGAGGATATAAAAGAATTTCGTTACCTTCATCTAAATATTCTATTACCTGCCCACCAGCTATCTCTGTCCCTTCTTCATCTACGGTTAAACACTCATATTTATATCCGTCTCTATATAAATAGGAAAAAATAGCATCATATACTTCTGCGTCGGTAGAGATTCTTAATTGCGCTATAATATCATTCGGGCTTAAATTTTGGATATAAGGAATTTCAAGAATTGCCTCAGCAAGCCCATCCGTAATTAAGCATATTTCAAATTGATTGAGTTCCGTTAACCTAAATTTTATGGCATTTCTATACCACCTTGCCTCTAACGGCATAATTCCAATATAAGTATATGGCATATAAGAATGTCCTTGCTCGTCAGTAATTCTTTCATCTCCGTAATACCATCCTTGGAAACCAAAGCACGTTGAACTCAATGTAGGTAACTCAAAATATTCACCATAAGTCACTGATACTGCAAAGTTCTCAACCGAAACACCTTCAGAAGTTGTATAATTCTGATTATCAATACTACTTACGTTTGCAGAAAAATTATTCAAAATATATACTTCTTGAGCCCACCGAGCATAAAGAGTCACTTCTCCAATACGATCGCCGACCCAAGCAATAGGTTCGCCCGAATAATTTGCATTCTCATACCAACCAACAAAAACATATCCGTCGTACGACATTTCCTCTACTGTTGGTAATTCGCAGCCTTCATCTAAAGAATATACCCCGTTAGGAATTACCTCGCCACCATTTTCTTCGTATATAATTTGATAGGGAATAGCCCTCCAACTCGAATGAAGGACTACCGTCGCTTGATTTATATCCGCTATATCAGAAGCTAAAACTATTTCCTCGTTAGCTCCCGACCAACCATTGAATTTATAACCGTTCTCAGACAAAATCTCAAAATTGCCACCGACATCATTTATGAAAGACATAGGTTCAACAACCTTACCGAATTTATCGTCAATAAACTCAACTTTCCTTTCTTTTACGCATTCAACATCAACGTAGTCATTAAACACATTAGGCAAGAATAGATTCACAAATAGAATTTCACCTTCGCCAGTTTCAATGCTTACTTCGTTTTGGCCTGACTGCAATAAAACCCAATTTGAATCATAGACATTGAAGTATGCGCCCTCTATTCCACACGATAAATTATAGAAATAATTGTCTTCAAATACTAATTTAAAACTTTGCTCAGAGTCGTATTCATACTTAATTTGATTATTCCCTAATACAATCGTATTTGCATGACGGAACGCAAATTGAGCAGTGCTTAAATAACTCGGTTTTACAACCAACAAATAAACCTCATCATTTTTTAAGTTATAGGTAAATGTACCAGAATTGCTAATATCAATTCCCGAAACTTCGCAATATTTTAATCCACAATCAGTGTACTTATACATAGACAACGTTCCGTTCGAAATCGAAAATTCTCTCAATCCCGAATATTGAGGCTGTATTCTAAAAGCCTGTACATCCGTATATGTACCTTGAAACTCTTCGCTAATCTGTAAAATATTATCATTAGCGAAACCACAAACCAAAGAGTTGCTAATAAACGATACTATATCTGGATTCATAGTTTCAAGATTATGCCCAATTGGTGGCAATGTGGGATTGCTACAC
>JBGVNP010000206.1:0-1999 GCA_045125655.1 Eubacteriales bacterium
CTTTCTAATACAAAAAGCAATATGTCCTTCGGGTCTATCATCTTCAAAATCTTTGCCAAAACCATAGCCGAATTCCGTCTTGATTATTTCGCAAAACTCACACATTCTTCCCATCTTCCTTTCTCTGCTTATCTATCAGCCTTAATATACTGTTCTACTGCAAGTCTAACCAATGTTGAAATGGTAAAATTTCTGTCCTTTGCATATTTCTGCACCTTTTCAAACATTACATCACCAAAAACTTTTCGCCAAAACATCAAATCACCCCCTTACCATTGACCTTGATATGCTTTGTAAAGAGCCTTTAACCCTTTACTTGTCAACTGCCATACATCTTGCTGACCGAGTTGTCTTGCTTGCCAATTACTGTAATACTTGTATTTGAGAAAACCTTTGTCTTTGGCTTCGTTCAACTGTTCAGCCGTGATACCAACCTTTTCAAACTGCGGTTGATATGCTCCTCCGAAAAAGTAATCAGCAGAAATCTTTACCCATTCCCAAGAGCCTTTGGGTGCAGTTTCTTGATTGATACAACAAACATACTTTGTACCTGCTCCCTTTTCGATTGCTTCATCGTATTGTTTTTTGAAAAACTCGCAAATTGTCATTGTTGGTACCTCGCTTTCTTTTACAATACCATTATACTACTTTTATATTACTTTGTCAACCCCTTTTTCAAAACTTTTTTAATTTTTCACAAAAAAATACCGAAAACATTTCTGTTCTCGGTATCGTGTGTATTATCTGCCGTTCAATATGTTTTCGATGGCTTGGTCGGTGTTGGTCCGTTGCGCTGCCTTTATTCGCTCAATCTTTTCTTGAATTTCTTCGGGTGTCAAATTTGGGTGATTGAAGCGTATTATTTCGTCAATTTCTTCAAATCCATTTTGAATATCGTTTGAAATTCTATCGTGTAATTCTTGCTCATTTTGGTAGGTATCAAACCAATCTATTTTTAGGCTATACAAATCAAGCGGAATATTCAAGAACACCGCATCTGCTTCCAATGTTGCCTTTATGCCGTCAAACATAGCACTTTGTATTTTCTTCACGAAAGAGCGTGTCTTTGTGTTTGCCGTGCGGATTTCGGTTGCCGTTGCCCCTGCCGTGTGTTCTGCCTCCGTCAAAAATCCCCTATCCAAGCCAACCATATCTTCCCAATCGGCTTTGGCGTCAATCAATTTCTGCTTGTAATCAGCATATCGAGTGGACGGAGCGAAACTGTCAATAAGTGTTCCGTCAACACCTGCCTTTTTGCGTATGGCGTAAATGCCTTCGGGAAGGTCAAAACGCTCACCGTCTTTTGTGCCGATTTTTCTCGCAACGGTTTCATCGGCAAAGAGCTTTGTTTTCATAAGGTGCATTTCTTCATCAAGATTGTTCCTTGCAACCTTGATTTGATTTTCCACTTCCTCGCACCCAAAGTTAAGCGGAACGCCCCATTGAGAAAGACCACGGCTGTCCTGCGGTGAGCGGAAATAAGCAACGCCAATATTAAAGGCATTCATATACATTACATTATCATTCTTGTAATGCTCCCATTCAGCCAAATACTCCTCATTACCGCTTTTGTCGGTGGTGTAATAATAAACATACAGAGTGCCGTTCTCGTCAAGGATATGGTGCCTTATAAGCCTGTATTCCCTATGCTTGACAATCTTCTTGTCAATAACCATAGCAACCTCATACATCTTATTGGCAACCATACGATAAACGGAAACATCAGCAGGAGCGATAATGCGGTGATACGGCTCATCATCCTCACCTGTTGCCATTGTTACAAAACAACCGCCTTTGCCGTTCATCATAGCACAAATCTCATAACGCTTCGCTTCAAGGTTTTCTGCAAGGGGTATCAACGGCTCTACAAGTGTGCTATCCGTCTGCAATTCCACCGTTGCCTCATCGCAAACAAGCGATGTCAGTTTTGTGTTTGCAATCGCAAGAGGGTTATACTCTCTCACATCTTCCCAATCCTGCACCTTTACAACGATTTTCT
>JBGVNP010000207.1:0-1515 GCA_045125655.1 Eubacteriales bacterium
AAGCTGCTATCTTTGAGTATGCTTTCAAACTCGGTATGCAGATCGCTATTGAAACCTTAACCAAATAACAAACGGCGGTGGGAGAAATCCCACCGCTTTTTAGCTCAAAGTTCGTCAAGAAAAATGTATCAATAATGCAAAAGTTCGTTGATAAAATGAAATCTATCGCTCAAAAATATATTGACTTTTTCGGAATTTAGGTGTATAATGATACTGTATTATTATCTGGAGGTGTTTTGCCTTGTATAGATTAGCAATTGAAGAATTATATGAATGGAAAAAGAGCGCCAATCGTAAACCTTTAATTATTGAAGGAGCAAGACAGGTTGGTAAGACTTGGCTTATGAAGGAGTTCGGCAAGCAAGCTTACGAAAAAACGGTGTATATCAATTTTGATTCCAACTCAAGAATGGCTGAATTGTTTTCTTCCGACCTTGAAATCGGTAGAATTATTATGGGCTTGGAGCTTTATTCTGATGTTAAGATAACTCCTGAAAATACTCTTATTATTTTTGACGAGGTGCAGGAAGTGCCTCGCGCCTTGGCGAGCTTGAAATATTTCTATGAAAATGCTCCCGAGTATAATATCATTTGCGCAGGCTCATTGCTTGGTATTGCTTTGCATCAAGGTACTTCCTTCCCCGTAGGTAAGGTGGACTTTCTTAATTTGTATCCGCTTTCCTTTAAGGAATTTCTTATGGCTATGGGTAAGGAAAAATATGTTGATTTGATGAACTCTGGCGATTATGAAATGATGACTGCATTCAAGCAGGATTTGATTGATTCTTTGAAGCATTATTATTTTGTCGGTGGAATGCCCGAAGCGGTAATGTCGTTTGCTACAGAAAAAGATTTTAACAAGGTTCGCAGAATACAGAAAAGAATCCTTGAAGCCTACGAACAGGATTTCTCCAAGCACGCTCCCAATGAATCCGTTCCTAAGCTCCGTATGCTTTGGAACAGTATTCCGTCGCAGCTTGCAAAGGAAAACAAGAAGTTTATTTATGGCTTGGTTCGTGAGGGCGGCAGAGCAAAGGATTATGAAACCGCGATTATGTGGTTAACTGATTGCGGACTTGTTCACAAGGTAAGCCGTGTAACGGTCGGTCATTTGCCGCTAAAGGCGTATGAGGATATGAAAGCGTTTAAGATGTTCGTGGTGGACGTTGGCTTGCTTGGTTGTATGGTTGGCTTGAATAAGAAAATTTTGCTTGACGGAAACGATCTTTTCGTAGAGTTTAAGGGCGCACTCACCGAGCAATACGTGCTTCAGCAGTTGATTACCAATCCCGATTTGAATATTTACTACTACACCAACGATAACGGTAGCTGCGAGGTTGATTTCCTTGTAGATACAGGTGATGCCATTGTCCCTGTTGAAGTAAAAGCGGAGGTTAATCTTCGTGCCAAAAGCCTAAGAATGTATGTTGAAAAATTCTCGCCCGATGTTGCTATCCGAACCTCAATGCAGGATTATAAAAAAGAATCTTGGCTTGTCAATCTCCCGCTTTATGC
>JBGVNP010000208.1:0-2247 GCA_045125655.1 Eubacteriales bacterium
AATCATCTTTCCACCTCTTTCTAAATTTCAAAACATTATACCATAAATCGCAGGCAAATACAAGTGGTTACAAGAATTTAACAAATCGCTTATAATACAATCATATAACTTTACTCATTCCTTACTGACCGTAAAATTCAAATTTTTCTTTTGATTAACTCTTATTATACACCAAAAATATGAATATTTCTACCCGCCGTCTATTGACCTCAATTACGAGGGAAATAGGCGGCTTTTTTGTTTCTAAAAAAATATTTTCAAGAAATTTTTGAAAAATGGGTGATTTTGGGTGTGCATTTTGACCCCCTTTGTCCAAATGAGTGAAGGGGTTAATTCCGAACCACAAAAAGGTCAGCCCTTTCACTTGTATTTTGACAACTGAATAAATCATTCACTAAGACTTTAATTCTGATGATTTTAGCCACCTTATCGGGTACGCCGTGACTTCTGCATTGCAGAACAGCGAGAACTCCCGGTATAAGTAATAGGTTGCCCCTGTTACGGCGATGACAGTCAGAAGGATAATGATACTTCTCTACGGAGCTGGCGGAGTACCCGGCAGAGGTGAAATTCCTATGATACAGATTAGCAGTCTGTTCCTTAGTGACTTCCCGTGAGCTTATTGCTCGGCAAGGGGTGTTGAGAACAAATATTGCCCGACCGGTTAGGAAATGAGCCGGTCAAGTACATAGCCATACTGCGATGGCTATGAATTTTACGAAAGGAGGACGCACAAAGTGTCGAACTGCAAAACGATTGCGATATGCAATCAAAAAGGCGGAGTTGGAAAGACAACCACTACGGTAAACCTCGGCGTCGGTCTTGCAATGCAGGGAAAAAAAGTGCTGCTCATAGACGCAGACCCACAGGGCGACTTAACCACTTGTCTCGGTTGGCAGGATACAGACAACTTGGGTATCACGCTTGCAACGAAACTCACAGATGTCATAAATGAAACGATGAATGACCCTACGGTCGGTATTCTGCACCACGACGAAGGTGTTGACCTTGTTCCTGCAAACCTTGAGCTTTCTGCAATGGAATTTAACCTTGTCAACGCAATGAGCAGAGAAACAGCCTTGAGAAATTATCTCAGCGAAGTGAAGGACAAATACGACTATATCCTTATAGACTGTATGCCTTCCCTCGGAATGGTAACAATCAATGCGCTATCTGCGGCAGACAGCGTTATTATTCCTGTTCAGGCTCAGTATTTACCGGCAAAAGGAATGACGCAGCTTGTTCAGACCATTTCAAGAGTTAAGAAGCGTATCAATCCGAACTTGAAGATTGACGGTATGCTTCTCACTTTGGTGGATAGCCGTACCAACCTCGCCAAAAGCACGGTAGAAGCTCTGAGAGAGAACTTCGGCAATCAAATTAAGATGTATCGAACATATATCCCGATTGCCGTAAAAGCCGCAGAGACTTCTTCCAAAGGCAAGAGCATTTTTGCCTACGAACCCAACAGTACGGTGTCAAAGGCGTACACCGAATTTACAAAGGAGGTGTTAGCCGATGGCAGGAAGAAAGAGCGACTTCACTCTCACGAAGCTCGATGACTTATTCTCAACGCAGGAACAGAGAGATGAAGAAAAGCTTTCAAAAATCCGAGATATTCCATTAACTGAGATTGACGATTTCCCCGACCACCCTTTTAAGGTGCGTGATGACGAGGATATGGCACAGCTCATTGAGAGTATCAAGGAACGAGGGGTAATCACACCGGCGACGGTAAGGCAGAAAGAGGACGGCAGATACGAACTCATATCGGGACACAGACGAAAGCGAGCCTGTGAGCTTGCCGGGTTTGATACTCTCCGCTGTGAGGTCGTTGAACTGAACCGAGACGAAGCCACGATTTTAATGGTTGAGAGCAACTATCAAAGGTCGCAAATACTTCCCTCTGAAAAAGCCTATGCCTACAAAATGCGTTTGGAAGCGATGAAAAGGCAAGCGGGCAGACCGAGCAAAGATAATTTAGTCCCAGTGGGACAAAATTTTTCAAGGGAAGAACTTGCAACTCAAAGTGGCGAAAGCCAAACGCAAATTCAGCGTTATATTCGCCTTACAAACCTTGTTCCCGAACTTTTGGATTATGTGGACGAGGGGCGAATTAAAATGCGACCGGCGGTTGAATTGTCTTTTCTCGATGAGGACAGTCAGCGTGATGTGGTTGATGAAATCGACCTGAACGACGCAACCCCGTCCCACGACCAAACAATCCGTATGCGAAAGTTCTTTGAG
>JBGVNP010000209.1:0-2179 GCA_045125655.1 Eubacteriales bacterium
CCTGCAAAATGCTTTGCGACGATTATGGTGGCATTTTGCCCGACGATATGGATGAGCTTCTTAAATTCCCCGGAGTGGGAAGAAAGATTGCGAGTCTCTTGCTCGGAGATATTTTTCACAAGCCGGCAATTGTAGCCGACACGCATATGATACGCATTTGCGGAAGATTTGGAATGTATCCCGAAAAGCTCAAGGATCCCCATAAGGTTGAGCTTATTATGTCGGAGCTTGTGGAGCCCGAAGAGCAAAGTGATCTTTGCCACAGAATAGTTCAGTTCGGACGCGATACTTGCTCCGCAAGAGCGCCTAAATGCGCGGAGTGTCCTATAAGACATCTTTGCGAGAAGGGAAGAAAGACGGAAGAAAATGTTTGAGAAGAATATTACCCTTATAGGAATGCCCGGTGCGGGAAAGAGCACTGTTGGCGTTGTAGTTGCAAAGCTTCTTTGCAAGACGTTTATTGACGCGGATCTCGTTATTCAGGGAAAAGAGGGAAAGCGCCTTTACAAAATAATAGAGGAGATTGGCAACGAGAAATTTCTCAAGCTTGAAAATGATACTCTTCTTCATCTTAACGTGCACAATTCCGTTATCTCCACGGGGGGGAGTGCAATTTTCGGAAAAGAAGCGATGGAGCATCTCAAAAACACCTCTACGGTTGTTTATATTAAAGTTCCCTACGAAGCGCTCGAGAAGCGCCTTAAAAACTTGAAGCGTCGCGGTGTAGTCTGTGATGAGGGACAGACTCTTCTCGACATATACAACACGCGCATACCTCTTTATGAGCAATATGCGGACATTATTGTAGAAAGTGATAATGAAACCGACATCCAGGAAACAGCTATGGAGATAGTAAAGCTTTTTGAAGGGTGATGATTATTAATGCCAATTAAAAGAATAACAATGCTCTCGCGCATGCTGGACATTACTAACTCAAGGCAGGGGATACTGCCCCCCACCGTGGGAAAGCCATGTCTTGAATTTGTTGCACGGGACGAAAAAATACCGATGGATATTCCTGAAAATGAAGGAATATCTTCGCGTCATATTGCGGACTTTTTGACCGAATTAAATGCGGATAAGACACTGAATTTACACAATGTTGTAATAGCGCGCCATGGAAAAATAATAACCGAAGCATATTTTGGAGCTCATAAGAGTGGCATTTGGAAGGCGACCTTCTCCGCTTGCAAGAGTGTGGTTTCTATTGCCATAGGAATGCTTATTGACGAGGGCAAGCTTACCCTCGGAACAACTCTTGAGGAGATTTTTAAAGACGAGTTTCGCAGCATTACACGTTTGAGAACCAGAAAGATTAGTGTTTATGATCTTTTAACTATGACAAGCGGCATGACCGCTCTTGGGGAAACCAGTGCTATGAATGAGCGCGAGCTATTTAAGGCGTATCTCGACACTCCGCTTGCTCACGATCCGGGAAAGAAGTTTTTCTATAACAGCACTAACACATATGTGCTTTCGTG
The DNA here is from genome assembly GCA_045125655.1 of Eubacteriales bacterium. Classification (GTDB taxonomy): domain Bacteria; phylum Bacillota; class Clostridia; order Oscillospirales; family CAG-272; genus RGIG4608. The sequence goes on from JBGVNP010000209.1 coordinate 1,482, forward strand.
TATTGTTAAAAAGGTGAGTGGAGAGGGACTTTCCGATTATTTGGAAAAGAGATTATTTGCTCCGCTCGGTATAAAAAATTATTATTGGGCGAAGAGTGCTGAAGGAATTGAATTTGGCGGTTGGGGATTGTATATCTCCCCCTGTGATTTTGCGAAGCTCGGAATTTTGCTATTGAACGGTGGAGAGTGGAACGGCAAAAGAATTCTCTCAAAGGAATACGTTGACAATGCCACAAGAAAGCACGTGAACACGGATGTATCCGCGTACGGCTTTAATTACGGCTTGCAAATGTGGACGAGCAAGGGTGAGGATCAGTTTCTCTTTAACGGAATGCTCGGTCAAAATGTGTGGTGCTTTAAGAAGAATGATATCGTTATCGTAAACAATGCGGGTAATGACGAGTTGTTTCAGCAAAGCAATTATTTTGAGATAGTTCAAAGATATTTTGATAGGGATTTTCCAAGCAAGATTCAAAACAACTTTTTGGACAAAAAGTATTTGCAGCACACTGTAAAGAAGATAGCTGTGAGCCAAAATTTTGTTACGCTAACACCCCATGAGATAAAGAAATATAAACTCGGATTTTTGCCGAGTGAATGTCAATCTCTTGACGGCAAGGTGTTTGTATCTCGCGACGTTAGAGCAGCGACGATTGGACTTTTGCCATTCGTTTGGCAGGTGATTGAGAATAATTACT